>JALZFU010000071.1 GCA_030861385.1 Actinomycetota bacterium | reverse complement strand
GTCTCGAGCGGCTCGGCCGCGGGGCGGGGGCGGCCGTCCGAATCGCGGCGCTCTCCCTCGCGCGGGCGCCCGGACGCGCCGTCGTCGCCGTCACCTTCCTCGTCGTGAGCGTCGCACTCGGCCTCTTCGCGCTCGTCTACCGGGCTACGCTCGCGGACGCGCTTGCGGACCACGTCGCCTACACCTTCCCGACGGACTTCATCGTCGGCGAGGACTTCTCGGTCGGCGCGCTCGTGCCGCCGCTCGAGGCGGCCCCGCTCTCGCGCTACGAGGCGCTTCCGGGAGCCGATGTCGTCCCCGTCCTCCGGCGGCAGGGAAGCGTCGGCGAGCTCTCGGGCGCGCGCAGGTTCACGCTCGTCTCGCTCCCCGCGGAGGACGTCCGTCGGCTCGACGGCTGGCGAGGCGACTTCTCGGATGTCTCGCTCGCCGAGCTCGCCGAGCGTATCCGACCACGCGACGACGTCGAGCTCCGCGGCGTCGCGATCCCCCGCGACGCGACGGAGATCCGTCTACCGGTCGCCGTGCAGCGAGGCGACCCGGTGACGCTTCGCGCCGACGTCGCGACGGCGCCGGGCGGCTTCACGGAGCTCCCGCTCGGAACGCTCGCCGGCCCCGGCGTCCTCGCCGCTCACGTCCCCCGCGCCCTCCGCGGAGGCGCGCTCCTTGGGCTCACGTTCGGGCGGGCCCTCGCGGTCGAGGGTCACGCCCAGGGGAACGTCCCCGAGCTCACCGGCGTCGCGCGCTTCCGTCCGCTGACCGTGCGGGGCGCGCACGGCCGCCTGCGGATCGCCGACTACCGTGAGTGGACTCGGACGGGGGCGCTGAATGCCAAGGCGGACGCGGGCACGGGTCGGCTCACGTACGTGGTCACGAACGCGAGCGCCACTCGGTTTCGCGTCCGGCAGCCGACCGACGGGGAGCCGGTCCCGATCGTCGCATCGCCGCGCCTCGCGGCCGCCGCCGATGCCGAGGGTCTTCTCTCGCTCCGCCTCGCCGCAGGCGAGCTCACGACGAGAGTGGTCGGGACGGCCGAGCGGTTTCCGACCGCGAGCGGTGATTTCGTCCTGGCCGACGAGCGGACCGTCGCGACGACGATGAACGCCGAGCGGCCGGGGTCCGCTTCCCCGAGCGAGGTGTGGATCTCGAGCCGGTCGGAAGCCGCGCTCCCCCCGCTCGCGGAGGCGCTCGCCCGGCCGCCCTTCGACCTCCTCGACGTCCGTTCGCGCGCCGTCTACGAACGGTCGGTGAAGACCGAGCCCCTCGTGCGCGGAACGCTGCTCACGCTCGGTGCGGCGGCGGCCGTCGCGCTCGCGCTCTCGGTGGTCGGGCTCGTCCTCCTCCTCGTCTCGGAGCTTCGCGACGAGCGCGGCGAGCTCTTCGACCTCGAGGCGCAGGGAGTCGCGCCGGCGATGCTCCGTCGCCACCTACGCCTGCGGACGCTCCTCGTGCTCGCGGCCGGCCTCGTCGGCGGTCTTGCTGCCGGCCTCGTCCTGAGCGTCCTCGTCACCGACCTCGTGACGCTAACCGCGGACGCAACCGCGGCCGAGCCGCCGCTCGTCCTTCGGATCGACTGGCCGCTGGTCGCGCTCGCGCTGGCGGCGTATGCGACGCTCGCGGGAGCGCTCGTCGCCACGGTCACGCGGTCGGCGTTTCGCTCACGGCTTCCAGAGCAGGCGGTGGTCGTCACGTGAGGACGGCGATCGAGGCGCGCGACGTCTTCCGCGTCTACTCGACCCCGGAGGGAGACAGCGTCGCCCTCCAGGGGCTGAACCTCGCCGTCGAGGAGGGTGAGGTCGTAGTCGTGCTCGGCCCGAGCGGCTCCGGCAAATCGACGCTCCTTCGCATCCTCGCCGGCCTCGACCGGCCCTCGGCCGGAAGCGTCCGCGTCTTCGAGACCGACCTCGCGCGACTCGGTGACCGCGCCCTCGCGGCCTACCGTGCCGGCATGCTCGGGTACGTCGATCAGCACTACTCGCGCTCGCTCGATCCGGACCTCACCGCGCGCGAGCTCGTCGGGCTCCAACTCGGCCTCGACGGCCTTGCGCGCGACGCGCGGCTTCGCCGTTCCGACGAGCTGCTCGAACGCGTCGGCCTCGGGGGTCGGCGCGGGGCGCGGCCGAGCGAGCTCTCGGGCGGCGAGCAGCAG
>JALZFU010000006.1 GCA_030861385.1 Actinomycetota bacterium | reverse complement strand
GCTACCAGCAGCTCGAGCGGAAGCCGGGCCGCGAGCGCGCGCTCGCACTCGCCGAGCGCTGGATCCTCGACCGCCAGGAGCTCGACGGCTCGTGGGGAGGGATCCAGCCCCCGTGGGTCTGGTCGCTCGTCGCGCTCGCGTGTCGCGGCCACGGGCCCGATTCGCCGTACCTCCGCCGCGGCCTCGAGGGCTGGAAGCGCTTCCTCGTCGAGGACGGCGACCGGCTTCGTCCGGAGGCCTGCCAGTCACCGGTTTGGGACACCGGCCTTGCGGTCCTCGCCCTGCGCGCCGCCGGCGTCCCGCCCGAGGAGCGCGCTCTCCTTCGAGCCGCCGACTGGCTCCTCGGCGAGGAGGTCCGGGCGCGGGGCGACTGGGCGATCCGGCTTCCGGGAGTCCAGGCCGGCGGCTGGGCCTTCGAGTACGACAACGACCTCTACCCAGACGTCGACGACGCCGCCGTCGTCGGGCTCGCGCTCGCCGAGCTCGGGACGGCACGCGAGGCCGTGGAGCGGTCCTGCCGCTGGATCGCGGCGATGCAATCCTCGAACGGCGGCTGGGGTGCCTTCGACGTCGACAACGGCGCCGAGTGGCTCTACCGCCTTCCGTTCTGCGACTTCGGGCGGGTGATCGATCCGCCGAGCGTGGACGTGACCGGCCACGCGGTGGAGCTCCTTGCACGAGATTCGGGCTACCGCGAGGTCGTCGGGCGCGCCGTTCGCTACCTCCTTCGCGAGCAGGAGCCGGACGGATCGTGGTATGGCCGCTGGGGCGTCAACTACCTCTACGGGACGGGCGCCGTGCTGCCCGCCCTCGAGGCCGCCGGGACGCCGCGTTCCCACTCCGCCGTCCGACGAGCGGTGGGGTGGCTCGCCCGCGCGCAGAACGCCGACGGCGGGTTCGGCGAGGACTGCCGCTCGTACGATCTCGGCGAAAACGGCGCCCGCCACCGTGGGCGCGGCCCGTCGACCCCCTCGCAGACCGCTTGGGCTCTGCTCGCGCTCGTGGCGGCAGGCGATGCGAGCTCGGAGCCGGCGCGGCGCGCCCTCGCGTGGCTCTGCCGCACGCAGCGGACGGACGGAGACTGGGACGAGGAGCTCTTCACCGGAACCGGCTTTCCGCGCGACTTCATGATTCGCTACCACCTCTACCGGATCGTCTGGCCGGTTCTGGCGCTCGGCCGCGCCCGCCGCGCGCTCGCGGCGGGATGAAGGTCTACGTCACGGGCGCGACGGGTTTCGTCGGCGGCCACGTCGCGCGGGAACTCCGCGAGCGAGGAGCCGATGTCCGCGCCGAGCGGGTCGAGCTCCTCGATGTTGACGCGCTCGCCCGTGCCTTCAGCGGCTGCGAGGCGGTCGTCCACGCCGCCGCCCTCTACAGCTACGACGCCGACCCGGCTCTCATGGAGCAGGTGAACGTCGAGGGGACGCGGAACGTCCTCGAGGCGTGTGCCCGGGGTGGCGCTGACCGCGTCCTCTACACGAGCACGGCGGGGACGTGCGGCCCCGTTCCCGGGCGGCTCGCGACTGAGAGCGACGAACCTCCGGCGTGGGAGCTCGCGGTTCCGTACAAGCGGACGAAGCTCGCCGCCGAGCGCCTCGTCCTCGCCGCCGCGAGCGGTGGTCGCGACGTCGTCGTCGTCAATCCGACGACGCCCCTGGGGGAAGGCGACCGCAAGCCGACCCCGACCGGACGCATGGTTGCGGGCGTGGCGCGCGGACGGATCCGCGGCTACGTCGCCTCGACCGGGCTGAACGTCGTCGACGTGCGCGACGTCGCACGTGGACACGCGCTCGCGCTCGAGCGCGGGCGTGCCGGCGAGCGCTACCTCCTCGGCGGAGCGAACGTGCCGCTCCGAGACCTCTTCGCTGCGATCGCCGCCCTCGCCGAGAAGCCGCCGCCCAGAGTCCGGGTCCCGTACGCTGCCGCGGTGACGGCCGCGCGCCTCGGGCTTGCCAACCGGGACGAGGTTCGCCTCGCACGGCTCCCGATGTACTTCTCGTCCGAGAAGGCGGAGAATCTGCTCGGCTACCGACCGGGGCCCGTCGAGCCTGCGCTCGCGCGCGCGGTCGCCGAAGCCGTGAGCGTCGACGGAAAGGGAGGAAGATGAAGTTTCCGCTCCGAAGCACGGTTCAGATCGGCCGGTACGTCGCCTCGCAGCGCGGGAACGAGCGCTACCCGCTCGTCGTCATGCTCGAGCCGACCCTCGGCTGCAACATCGCGTGCATCGGCTGCGGGAAAATCCGTGAGTACGAGTCGAACAAGGCGCGCCTGACGGTCGAGGAGTGCCTCGACACGGCGCGACAGTGCCCGGCGCCGGTGATCTCGATCTGCGGCGGCGAGCCGCTCATCTTCCGGGGAATCGAGGACGTGGTCGCGGGCTTCGTCGAGATGAAGCGAAACATCCAGCTCTGCACGAACGCGCTTCGCCTCGTCGACATGCTTCCGAAGTTCGAGCCCGACTCGCGGCTCACGTTCGTCGTTCACCTGGACGGGATGCAGGAGATCCACGACTACATCTGCGACTACCCGGGGCTCTGGCGGATCGCGGTCGACGCCGTCCGGGCCGCCCGTGAGGCGGGGTTCCGCGTCACCACGAACACGACGATATTCAAGGAGACGTCCGTCGAGGACGTGATCGAGATGATGGAGTACCTGACCCGGGAGATCGGGATCGACGGGATGCTGATCGCCCCCGGCTACCAGTACTCGCAGATCGATCCGAGCCTGACGATGACCCGCGCCGAGCACGAGGAGAAGTTCCGCCGCATCCGTGCGGCGGTGCGGGAGCGCGGCTACAAGTGGCTCGCGAGCCCCGTCTACCAGGATTTCCTCACCGGCGAGCGGACGCTCCCCTGCGCGCCGTGGGGATCGGTCACGCGGAACCCTTATGGCTGGAAAGGTCCCTGCTACCTCCTCACTGACGGGATCTTCCCCACCTACCAGGCGCTCTTGGACGGGATGGAGTGGGAGCGTTACGGCCCCGGCAACGACCACCGCTGCGAGCACTGCGCGATCCATTCGGGGTTCGAGCCGGCCGCGACCCTCGCGACGTCCGAGAGCCTGCGCGAGACGATTCGTAGCCTCGCCTGGACGCTGAACTAGTCCTCGCCTGCGCACTCGCGGTCGAGGAGCGGGCCGCCCGGAAGGGAGGTGCGCGCACCGCGCGAGTCGGGCTCGGCGCCCGGCTCCCGATCCCCGGGGGCAAAGTCGTCTCGTTCGGGCTCGCCGGCGCGCTCGTCCCGGATCTCCGACCAAGCGCGCTCGTCTCGGCGAGGCGGATCGTCGACGAGGACGGCCGGACGCTCTGGGAGGGTCCGCCGCTCGCCGTTCCAGGCGCGCGGGAGGTCGTGCTCTGCGGAGCGGCCCGGGTGGTCGACGA
>JALZFU010000450.1 GCA_030861385.1 Actinomycetota bacterium | reverse complement strand
GCCCGTAACCCTTGGGCGCCCACGTCATCGAGGGCGACGCGCTCGCCGCCGAGCTCCGTGACGAGGTCGAGCGACGCTTCCGGGACCTCGTGGGGTCGGGGGTTCGGCCGGGGCTCGCGACGGTGCTCCTCGGCGACGACTACGCCGCGCAGGCGTACGAGCGGCGCTTGCGTCGCCTAGCGGACGAGCTCGGCTGCCGGTATGCGACCGAGCAGCTCGCGGGCGACGTCGAGCAGGCGGACGCCCTCGCCGTCGTCGGCAAGTTGAACGCCGATCCTCGAATCTCCGGGATCCTCGTCCTGCGGCCGATCCCGCCGCAAGTCTCCGAGCCCGAGCTCTATCGAACGCTCGACCCGCTCAAGGACATCGAGGCCGTCCACCCGGACAACGCCGGCCTCCTCGCCCTCGGCACGCCGCGGTACATCCCTTCGACCCCGGCGTCCGTCTTTTACATGCTCGACCGCTACGTCGAGGAGAGCGGGCGCGATCCGAAGACGTTCTACAACGGGCTCGATCTCGTGCTCGTCGGCCGCTCGAACAACGTCGGCAAGCCGGCGCTCTGGCTCGGGCTCGGCCGGAACGCGACCGTCGTCTCGGCGCACGCGTACACATCGCAGGCGGGCCGGCTCCCCGACCATACGCTTCGCGCCGACATCCTGGTCGTCGCCGCCGGCGTCCCGGGGGTCGTCGACGGCGCCATGGTGAAGGAGGGCGTGATCGCGATCGACGTCGGCATCAACGCCGTGAAGGACGAGGAGACAGGGAAGACGCGGCTCGTCGGCGACCTCGACCTCGCAACCGTCGCCGAGAAGGCGGAGGCCGTATCGCCCGTCCCGGGCGGCGTCGGCCCGATTACCGACGTCTGGTTGCTTCGAAACACGATCGAGGCGGCGCGCTACCGTGCGCGGCTTTGAGCGAGGCGGAAGCCCGCCGCTAGTATGCGCTCGGGCGATCGCCCGTGACGCCGTACTCCGTTCCGTACGCCGCGCCGACGCCGCCCTCGCTCGCCGAAACGACCACGCTCTCCCAGTCGGCATTCGCGCTCTTGCACGCGGGACACGCGTGCCGCGCAGTGCCGTCCGCGAGCGCGATGTGCCCCCAGTGACCGCGCGAAAGCAGGCCGTCGGCCTGCTTGCGCCCGCAGATCGCGCAGTGCAGGTAGAGCGGAGACATCCGTGACCCCTTTCCTAGCCCCAGGGCCCGATGAACGGCCCGTTCTTGTCCGTTAGAACGATGATCGTCACGATCACGATGCACAAGATCGAAAGTCCGAGCATCACCGGCGTGACGAGCCGATGGTGCTGCTGCTCCGGCGGGAACTCGACTTGCCGCTCGCGCGTCCTTGGTCGCTCTGTCCGATCGAGCACGGCGCCTCCCTTCTAGTCGCCGGGATCGGTCGCGGGACCGGCCAGCGGCTCCTGGCTCGGCCCGGGACCGGGCGGGATACCGCCGGGCGCAGGGAAGCCGCCCGCCGCGCGCAGGAGGGCCGCCTGCGCGCTGAGCTTCCGGTTCTCGAGCCAGACCCAGCCGACGAGCGAGACGACCATCGCGATGATGCCGAGCACGGTGAGGACGTACGTCCCCGCCCGGCCGCCGTCCGCGCCCGGGCCAAACGTCCAGAAGGTCCCGATTGTGTCGTTCAGCGCATCGCCCGCCCGGTTCAGCCACGATTCCCACGGAGAGCTGTCGATCATCGTCTCCCCTCCTCGCCGCCGACCTCGACGCGCACGCCGGGTCGGTGACCATTCGTCACCTGCGCGAAGCCCTCGAGGAGCACGGGCGCCGACTCGACCTCCTCGCCGTCGGGGAGGACGACCGTCTCGGGCACGCGCTCGAACTCGGGGAAGAAGTCCTGCTGGAACTCGGCCATGTCGAGCCCCTCGAGCTCGACCTCGGGCGGCACGCGAAGCAGGTTGGCCTTTTTCAGGAGCCAGCTCGCCACATACCCCGACAGGAAGCCGAGCGGCAGGAAGGCCATCATCCCCATCAGCTGGCCGCCGAAGGACGACGGGACGTTGTTGAGACCGGTCGGAAAGCCGCCCGCGAAGATGCCGACCAGGAAGACGCCGTAGAAACCGCACACCCCGTGGACCGCGACGGCGCCGACCGCGTCGTCAATCCGCAGCGTCCGCTCGATCCAGACGCCCGCGTACACGGCGAGCATGCCGCCGGAGATGGAGAGCAGGTATGCGAGCGACGGGTGGTATACGTCTGCGCCCGCGGACACGGAGATTACGCCGGCGAGGCCACCGGACAGCGTCCAGAACGGGTCGCCCTTGCTCGCGAACCACCCGCCGGTGAAGCCGCCCGCGAACCCGAACGTGATGACGATCGCGATCGCGCCGAGCGTCGTCGGCGAAAGGTAGATGTTGAGCCAGCCCGGAAACGCGATCGACTGGATGACGAGGCAGGCGCCGTAGAACGCATAGAACCCGGTGAAGATGAGCATCAGCCCCATCAACGTGAGATGGGTGTTGTGCGCCCGGAACGTCCGCGCTCTTCCGGCCATGTCGAACTTCCCGATGCGGGGGCCTAAGTTCAGGAGGACGCCGAGCGTGAACGCACCGGCGACGCCGTGCACGACGGCGGACGCGATCGAGTCGTGGAACCCGAAGCGCGTCGTCAGCCAGCCCGCACCGCTCCAGCCCCACGCCGCGTCCATGATCCAGACGGCGGAGCCGAGGAGCACGGCGAGCAAGAGGTAGGCGGAAAGCCGGACGCGCTCGATCAGCGCCCCCGACATGATCGACGCCGTCGTCCA
>JALZFU010000251.1 GCA_030861385.1 Actinomycetota bacterium | reverse complement strand
CGCGGCCGCGACGATCGTCGCGGAGAGGACGGCTTTCATCGGCGACTCCTTCGGTCGGGCTTCCGCAGCGTCGGAGGCTAGCGCACGCGACCGGCGAGCGCCGCTGCGCGTCGATCCCCCTCGTGGTCGCGCCGTCGAGCTCCTGTCACCCGACGAAGGTGAGCGGCCGGGCGCCGCGCGGGAACCGCCGGTCGGCCACCTCGGCCCAGCTCCCTTCGCCCGAGCCGAGCCCCGGGGCCCAGGCGTACGTGAGGACGCGGAGCGAGCGCTCGTCGGCCACGAACACGTGGAGCCCTCGCGCCTCGCCCCGTCGCTTCGGGCGGGGCTGGCCGAGCCCGGGCGCGGTCGCGATCGTGGCCGCGTGCACGGGACCGCGTGCGACCTCGAACTCGCGGCGCTCCCCGATCGTGCTCTGGTGGACGTGGCCCGAGACGATCAGCTCGGCCCCGGCGTCGACGAGTCCGCCCAGAACGGTGGAGCGGTTCGCAATCGTCCGCTTCGCCGTCCGCCATGGCGCTCCGAGCAGATGATGGTGGAGGGCGACGAGGCGCAGCGCGTGCGGCGGCGCCTCGCTGAAGGCGCGCGCGGCGCGCTCGATCTGGTGAGAGCGAAGCGCGCCGCCCTGTTGCTTCCAGGGGCGGACCGAGTTCAGCCCGCACGCGACGATCGCATCCGAGCGATACACCGGCTCGGTCTCGCCCCAGATGCGGAGGAACGCGTCGAAGGTCGACGTGAAGCGCCAGGGCGGGAGCATCGGAATGTCGTGGTTTCCCGGGATGACGAGCAGCGGCCGCGCGAGCGAGCGAAGCAGGCGAGCGGCCCTCTCGTGCTGCTCGCTTCGGTTTCGGTGGGTCAGGTCGCCGCTTGCGACGACGAGCTCTGGGTCGGCTTCCTCGACGAGCCGGCGCAGGTCGTCCTCGACCTCGGGCTCTTCCACGGTCCCGGTGTGCAGGTCGGAGACCTGGACGACCCGGACCCCCATCAGGAGCGGACACTATAGTTCGGAGGAGATGGCCGACGATTCGTCCGAGCTCTTCGACGATGTCTACGTCGGCCTGCGCGCCGGGGTCGCCGGGCGGAAGAAGCGCCGTGGCGAGCCGCTCTCGGCGGAGGAGCGGGAAGCGCTCGGCCGGTGGGAGCGGATGTCGCGGCTGCGGAAGGCGTTCGCGATCGGGGGCTTTGCGGTCGGGACCTTCGGGCTCGGCTTCACGGTCGGCGGCCTCGTATTCGGCCGCTGGCGCAGGGCGTAGCCGCGGCGGCGTACGGACGAGGCGTCCTCGCCCGCGAGCGAAGGACCGGGGGAGGGGATGCCGAATCGCGAGGCGTGCCGGTCGAGGTGGAGCCTTGGGAGCCCGTCCGCCTGGCGACGCGGCCTCACGGCATCGCGCTCACCCGTCCGCTCGTCCGCACGGTCGTCGCCGGCGCGCTCGGAGCCGCGCTCGTCGTCTTCGCGACTCGCCTCGCCTGGCCGCTCGGAGCGGCCGGCGTCGTGCTCCTCGCGCTCGGCGCGCTCAACGCGATCCGAGCGGTGCTAGCGTGGGACCGGACGACCCTCCTCCTGACCGACCGCGAGCTCGTCGTCCTCTCCGGGGTCGTTCGGCGCCGGTCGGCCGCGGTACGGCTTGCCGGGACATCGCTCGAGGTCGACCAAACGATGCTCGGTCGCCTCCTCGACTACGGGACGCTCGTAGCGGGAGACCTCGAAGTTCCATACGTCCCGGGAGCGGGCCGGCTGGCGAAACGAGCGGTGAGCAAGCCGAACGCGGGGCGATAACGCCGCCCGAAAAGCGAACGTGCGTTCGTCCGAAACGAGGGCTAGACTGGCCGGGCATGGCCGCCGACGCGCTCGTCGTCCACGGCGCCCGCGAGCACAACCTGAAGGACATCACCGTCCGGCTGCCGCGGAACGCGCTCATCTGCGTGACCGGCCTCTCGGGGTCGGGGAAGTCCTCGCTCGCGTTCGACACGATCTACGCCGAGGGGCAGCGTCGCTACGTCGAGTCGCTCTCGGCGTACGCGCGTCAGTTCCTCCAGATGATGGAAAAGCCCGACGTCGACTCGATCGACGGTCTCTCTCCCGCCATCTCGATCGACCAGAAGACGACGTCGCGAAACCCGCGCTCGACGGTCGGCACCGTGACGGAGATCTACGACTACCTTCGGCTTCTCTATGCACGGATCGGGAAGCCTCACTGCCCCGTCTGCGGGCGGCCGATCGCGGGCCAGTCGATCGAGCAGATCGTCGACCGCGTCCTTCAACTCGCCGAGGGGACGCGATTCACGGTCAACGCGCCCGTCGTCCGCGACCGAAAGGGCGAGTACCGTGACGTGCTCGAGCACCTCCGCGCCGAGGGCTTCAGCCGCGTCAAGG
Organism: Actinomycetota bacterium; assembly: GCA_030861385.1. Taxonomy (GTDB): domain Bacteria; phylum Actinomycetota; class Thermoleophilia; order Gaiellales; family Gaiellaceae; genus JALZFU01. The sequence continues at coordinate 7,197 of JALZFU010000251.1, read as the reverse complement.
TCGACGGCGAGGAGCGGCTCCTCGAAGAGGAGATCGAGCTCGACAAGAAGTTCAAGCACACGATCGAGGTCGTGGTCGACCGGCTCTCGATGAAGCCGGATCTGCGGGCTCGTCTCGCCGACTCGGTCGAGACGGCCCTCGCGCTTGCCGACCGGCTCGTCACGATCGACGTTCTCCCGTCGAAAGACGAGACGGAGGGGGCCCCCGCGGCGACTCTGCCTTCCCCCATGGTCTTCTCCGAGCGCTTCGCGTGCCCGTTCCACGGCGTCGGCCTCTCGGAGCTCGAGCCGCGCGTCTTCTCGTTCAACTCGCCGCACGGCGCCTGTCCCCGCTGCACGGGCCTCGGCGCTCAGCAGGAGATCGATCCCGACCTCCTCGTTCCGGAGCCGGAGCTCTCGATCGCCGAGGGCGCGCTCGTACCGTGGTCGGTCGGATCGAGCTCCGGGTTCTACGACGCCGTCATCGAGGCGATCGCCGACCGCTACGAGATCGATCTCGACACCCCGTGGTGCGAGCTCTCGGACGACCAGCGCGACCTCTTCCTGTACGGGACGAACGGCGACCGCGTCTACGTGAACTACCGGAACCGGATGGGCCGGCGGCGCTCGTACATGCTCGCCTTCGACGGGATCGTCTCGAGCCTCGAGCGCCGGTACCGCGAGACCGACTCGTCGACGCAGCGAGAGCGGATCGAGGAGTACATGAGCTTCCGGCCCTGCCCGCAGTGCAAGGGCGCGCGGCTGAAGCCAGAGGTGCTGGCGGTCACTGTCGGCGACCGGAACATCCACGACGTCACCCGCATGTCGGTCGAGCGGGCGCTCGGTTTCCTCGACGAGGTCCGGCTGACCGAGACCGAGAGCCTGATCGGCGCCCGGGTGATCAAGGAGATTCGAGAGAGGCTGACCTTCCTCGAGAACGTCGGCGTCGGCTACCTGACGCTCGACCGCGCGGCCGCGACCCTCTCGGGCGGCGAGGCCCAGCGTCTGCGCCTCGCCACGCAGATCGGGTCGCAGCTCGTCGGCGTCCTCTACATTCTCGACGAGCCGTCGATCGGGCTCCACCAGCGCGACAACGGCCGCCTGATCGCCACGCTCGAGCGGCTGCGGGACGTCGGGAACACCGTCCTCGTCGTCGAGCACGACGAGCAGATGATGCGCGCGGCCGACCATCTGGTCGACATGGGGCCGGGGGCAGGAGAGCACGGCGGCCGCGTCGTCGCCGAGGGGCCGGCCGAGCACGTCGAGCGCGTGCCGCAGTCGGTGACGGGGCAGTTCCTCGCGGGCGAGCGCTCGATCCCCGTTCCGGAGCGGCGGAGCGAGGAGCTCGGCTCCTTCTGGGTTCGGGGCGCGAGCATGCACAACCTGAAGGCGATCGACGTCGAGTTTCCCGTCGGCAAGCTCGTCTGCGTCACGGGCGTTTCAGGCTCCGGCAAGTCGACTCTCGTGAACGAGATCGTCTACAAGGCGCTCGCCAACCGCCTGCACCGCGCGCGGGTGAAGCCCGGCGATCACCTCGAGTGCGAAGGGATCGAGTGCTTCGACAAGGTGATCGACATCGACCAGTCGCCGATCGGGCGAACGCCGCGCTCCAACCCGGCGACGTACACCGACCTCTTCGCCCCGATCCGAGAGCTCTACTCACAGACGCAGGACGCCCGCGTCCGCGGCTACAAGCCCGGCCGCTTCTCCTTCAACGTGCGCGGCGGCCGCTGCGACACCTGCAAGGGCGACGGGACGATCAAGATCGAGATGCACTTCCTCCCCGACGTCTACGTCCCTTGCGAGACGTGCAAGGGCAAGCGCTACAACCGCGAGACGCTCGAGGTCCGCTTCAAGGGCAAGAACATCGCGGACGTGCTCGAGATGTCCGTGGAAGAGGCGCTCTCCTTCTTCGCCAAGATCCCGAAGATCCGCCGGCGGCTCCAGACGCTGCACGACGTCGGGCTCGACTACATCAAGCTGGGCCAACCGGCGACGACGCTCTCCGGCGGCGAGGCCCAGCGCGTCAAGCTCGCCAAGGAGCTCTCGAAGGTGGCGACCGGGCGGACGCTCTACATCCTCGACGAGCCGACGACCGGCCTCCACTTCGCCGACATCGAGAAGCTCCTCGAGGTCCTCCAGCGGCTCGTCGACTCGCGGAACACGGTGCTCGTCATCGAGCACAATCTCGACGTGATCAAGCAGGCCGATTGGCTCGTCGACCTCGGTCCCGAGGGCGGCGACGCAGGGGGAGAGGTGATCGCGACGGGGACGCCCGAGCAGGTCGCCGAGGTTCCCGAGAGCTACACGGGCCAGTTCTTGCGCCGCCTCCTGCCGGCGAAGCCGGCGGTGGCGGCGTAAGCGTCGCCGCTCGCTGGCTCGCTCGGGCGAGCCAGCGACGGAATCCGTCGCGCGGGAAGAGCGGCGCTAACCGAAGGTGACGACGAGCTCGGGGTCGTTCGCGGTCTCGCGCGTGTCGAACGTCTGCAGGATCGTGCCCGAGTTCTCGTTCGCGTCGCGGACGACGAAGCCGTTGTTCGCCCCCGAGTACATGGCTTGGACGATCGACGTCACCCCCCACTGGAGCCACGCGCCGGCCGCTCCCGTCGTCGCGCTAGCCGGCGAGCCCGTGACGCCGGGTTGCCCGGTGTTCCACGTCACCGCCGTCTCGTTCCACGGCGAGTCGGCCTGGTAGACGTTCAGCCCGCGGGCGCCGCCGGTCGCCGAGAGGAAGAGGCGGAGGGTCGCGCCCGTCACCGAGCAGCCCGTTCCGAGAACCGGGAGGTCGAAGCGGACGAGCGAGCGCCGGTTGCTCCCGCTCTGGGGCTGAACGTACATCGCCGTCGCGGTCCCGAAGTTCGAGCCCCCGCCCGGGGTGCCTTGGCGAACGTACGTGTCCGCGGTCGCCGTGACTGTCCGCGAGCCGGGGTCGGCGCACCCCGTGCCCGCATCGAGGGAGTACGTGAGCTTCAGGAGCGCTCCGTCCGTGAGCGTCGGGCGCGCGCCCGAGTTCTTCGAGAAGAGCTTGATCGCGAGACTGTTCGCCTCCGCCACCGTGTCGACCTCGGGCAAGGGGGTCGAGATCGTCTTGTAGCTCCCGAACCCGTTGCAGTCGACGTCGGAGCCGGTGCTGTTTCCGTGTGTGCCGACGAGCGTCGCGCCCGCGTAGACCTCGAAGTAGTAGCAGGTGGTGTCCCCGGCGTTCTGCGAGCGATACGTGTACTCGAATGACGCGCTCGCGAGCGTCGCGGTCGACGGAACGTACGGCGCGAACGTGAACTTCAGGTACCGACTGGCGCTGTACGTGGCGGCCCAGTTTCCCGCCGTCTGGAACGCTTGCCCGTTCACGGTCGCGGGACCCCAGTACGTCGTCGCGGGCGTCGAATCGGCCGCGTCGACGAAGTGGTTCGGGTAGAGCGTGTATCCGGCGTACCCCGAGGAGGTCACGTTCGCCCGCTCGAGGATCACCGGCTTCGCGCCCCCGGAATGCATCCCGAAGAGCCGGATCTTCAGGTCGTTCGCCTGATCCGTCGTCGTGATCTCCGGTAGCGGCGTCGTCACCGTGATCGGGTTCCCCGCTCCCTCGCACGCGATCGGGCTCGCGGCCGATCCGTGCGTCTGGATGACGGCCCCGTCCGAGACCTTCCGCGTCTCAAAGTAGTAGCACCACTGGTTGGCCGTGCTCGCATCCTGGTCGTCGAACGTGAAGACGAACGAGACGTTGCTCGCCGCGAGGCCGGCTGCGCGAGACGAGTTGAACTCGAGCTCGAGGTAGCGTGCCGTCGTCCACGCGTTCGTCCAGTTCTTGCTCAGCTGCGTGATTCCGTCCACGTAGGCGAGGCTGTGCGACGCGTCCGCTGCCGTCCCGTTGGCCGCGTCCTCGAGCTTCCAGGCGCTCACGGTGCGCTGGCCGGGAAAGATCCGCTTGGCCGCGACCGTGCTCGTCGGGTTCGACGTCGAGGCGGTGAAGGCGGCGTACGTCGCCGCGCTGCCGACCCCGAGGAGCGCCGCGAGGCCGATCAGCAGGGCGAGCCGCGCGCTCATCTCACCGCCGGTCGCCGGAGTGCTTCCGCTCGCTCGGCCGCCAGATTCGTTTGAGCTCGAGCCCCCCGAGAAGAAGGACCGGGACGACGAGGAACGCGAAGCGGCCGAAGCGGCTTCCGGCGACGTTCGTCAGGTAGCCCAGCTTCGGGACCCGGTACTCGACCCGTCCGATCGTCCCGCTCACCGGGAGCGACCACGTCTCGGACCCGGTGTTCGCGTCGCCCCTCGTCTCGAACTCCACCGTCCGTCCCGACGTCTTCATCCGGACGACGCGGTGCGTGATCAGCCTGCCGCCGCTCTCGGGGCTCCTGAACGTGACGACATCGCCGATCCTCGCGTCCGGCGGGTGGATCCTGCGGTCGACGACGACGTCGCCCGCGCGCAGCGTGGGGCGCATGCTGTCCGAGAGGACGGTGAGCGTCTGGAAGCCAGCGAGGGGCGAGACCGTCGCTGCGAGAGCGATCGTGGCAGCGAAGCCGCCCGTCGCCGCCGCGACGACCGACGCGATCCGGCGGATCCGTCCGGGCCGCCGCGGGCTGGCGAGCGTCGCCGCCGTCCGCTCGTAGGCGAGCGCGACCTCGGACGGGCTCGTGAGCGTGCTCACTCGTCCCTCGCCTCCCAGGTGAACCCCGCGGTCGCGGTGAGTCCTTGGGCTGCGTTCTGGTTCTGGAGCGTGAGCGTGAGCTTGTACGAGTGCTGCTCGTTCATCGTCCAGCTCTCCGGCGAGCCGGAGGTCGGGTCGACGAGCCCGGCCGAGTACGAGGTCGGGAAGGCGGCGAGCGTGCCGCTGTAGACGACGCCGGGGCCCTGCCCGATGTAGTTCGCCTCACCCGCGGCGCTGAAGTTGGTGCACGAGTCGTAGGAGGGGTTGGAATCGGTTCCGCGCGTCACGGTGAGGTCGAGGTAGTCCTTGAGCGAGCCCGAGACGGACGCGTAGAGCCGCACCGTCGCGGCGAGCGACCCCGTGTACTTGACTTTGATGCAGCTCGTCTCGCTGTCGCCCGGCTTCATGTTCGTGAGCGTCGTGAAGAGCGCCGTACCGTTGTCGTTGTCCTCGATCGCGACCGAGCCGGCCGTGATCGCGTTCCCGCTGTTCCCCGTGGTTGCCGTGAACGCCGAGTAGCTTCCGAGGCCGGCTCCGGCGCCCGCGATCCCGACGACGAGGAACGTCAGGAGGGCCTTTCGCGCCGTCGTCATATCGCCTCCGCCGGCCGAGTGACGAGCTCGGAGCGGACGCTCCCCGAGCATGCCCGCCGGCCGCCGGCGGCCCCCTCCGATATCCAAGCGCGCATCAAGATCCTTATCGACGCCTCGTCCCCGAGAATGAAGGGCGTTCTCCTCGTCTCGTGGAGCTCTCCGAGCGGCCTCGGGACGATCGGATCGGCTCGTGCCGGACGAGATGCGGACGCTCACGAGCTCTTCGGAACGGAAGAGAGCGGAGCCGACGCCCCGCTCTCGAAAGGTCCATCCAGCGCGGGCCGCTAGTTGCTCTGCGCCTCCCACGTGAACGTGTGAGCGCTCGCGGTGTACGCGGTCGTGTGCGCGTTCGGCGTCGTGTCGTCGACCACCGCGATCGTGAAGCGGTAGTCGATCGAGTTGCCGTTCGACCAGGCGCCACCGCCTGCCTTCCCGTCGATGCCGTTCGAGAAGGCGTTGTGGTTCGACTGGAAGCTCGAGAGCGTCGCGGTGTTGAACGCGGTCGAGGACGGCGTGAAACCGGCGCACGACATCGAGTTGTCGAGCGTCGTCAGGCCGGAGCCGCGCTCCACCTTGATGTTGAACTTGTCACCGTTCGTGATCGCGCCGCTCGAGAGGTAGAGCTTCACGCTCGCCGGAAGCGACCCTCCGTACGTGACGCGGACGCACTTCTCGATCGGAGTCGAGCCTGGGCCCTGGTCGGCCGACGGGGCATACAGCGTCGTCGCCCCGGCGTGCTGGCTGATCACGACCGTTCCGGCCGTGATCGTGTTGCCCGTGTTGCTCGTCGTGGCCGTGAAGGCCGAATACGCACCGAGGCCCGCCGTCGCGCCGGCGATGCCGACGACGCCCAGCGTGAGAAGCAGCTTTTTCGTGCCCGTCATCTCGTCAACTCCCTTGCCAATCGAATCCGCCGCTGACCTTGTCGTCGTGCGCCTCCTCGGCGCGCATCCCCCCGAAGGGGGATCGACGGCAACGGGAGGTCGGGCGTCGCCGCCTACTGATGCGCCATTAGGCTGCATGGAGTGGACGCGCCGGCATCGCGCCCGGCGAGCGCCGAGCGAGAGTGGTGGCTTCGGACGCTCGCCATCTTCCAGAGCCCCCGGACGGTCTTCGCCGCGCTGCGAGACGAGTCGCGCGACGCGGCGGAGGCGCGTGAGGAGCCGGTCCTCGCGCTCGCGCTCCTCGCGGGGATGGCGGGCGTGCTCGCGACTCCGACCGTCGGCGACCTCCTCGATAGCCGGGAGCGCGACGCGCTCGTCGTCGCCGTGCTCGTCTTCCTCGCGGGAAGCCTCTACGGCCTCGCCACGTACTGGCTCGGTGGCGGGGCCCTCTACCTCGGTCTTCGCGCGGCGGGGGGCGAGGGCACGTACCGCCACGCGCGCCACCTGCTCGCGTTCGCGGCCGCGCCGCTCGCGCTCCTCCTCCTCGTCGTGTGGCCGCTCCGCCTCGCCGCGTACGGCGGCGACGTCTTCCGCGAGGGCGGTGCCGACGAGCGGGGCGTGATGCGCTGGCTCTTCGAAGCGGCGGAGCTCGCGTCGTTCGTGTGGGCCGCCGGCCTTCTCGTCTACGGCGTCAGCATCGTGTACCGCTGGCCCCTGGTGCGCTCGCTCGGCGCCCTCGTGCTTGCGGCCCTCGCGCTCGTCCTGCTCGGCCTCGTCTTCAGCGTCGTCTGATCGTGCTCGCGAGTCAGCCGGATCGCGGGGCGAGGTCGGCTTCGAAGCGCGCGAGCTCGTCGTCGGGGATCGCGTACGTGTGCGTAGCTTCCGGGAAGGCGCCGGAGCGGACCTCGGCGGCGAACCGCTCGAGCGCGCTCCTGATCTCGGTTCGCACGTCGGCGTAGCGCTTCGCGAACCGCGGAGCATGCCCTTCGTCGAGGCCGAGGAGGTCGTGGAGGACGAGCACCTGGCCGTCACAACCGGCGCCCGAGCCGATGCCGAGCGTCGGGACGCGCACCTCACGCGTCACGCGTTCGGCG
>JALZFU010000248.1 GCA_030861385.1 Actinomycetota bacterium | reverse complement strand
CGCGGCCGCGATGGCGCTCGTCAAGGCGCATCGGATGCACGGCCACCTCGCGGCGCGCCTCGACCCGCTCGGGAGCGAGCCGCCGGGGGATCCCGCGCTCGAGCCCGAGCGGCTGCGACCGATGCTGACGCCGGAGCTCCAGCGCCGGATTCCGGCCCGGCTCCTCCGCCTCTACTGCCCGGGCGAGACGCTCGCCGACGCCCTTCCGAACCTGCGGGCGCGCTACTGCGGGACGCTCGCCTACCAGATCGAGCACATCTCCGACCACGAGCAGCGGGTGTGGCTTCGCCGTGCGATCGAGTCAGGGGAGTACGCGCAGCCGCTCTTGCCCGATCGCAAGCGCGCCCTCCTCGAGCGGCTCTCGGAGGTCGAGGGCTTCGAGCGCTACATCCGGCGGGCCTTCCTCGGCCAAAAGTCGTTTTCGATCGAGGGCCTCGACGTGATGGTTCCGATGCTCGACGAGGCGATCGACCTCGCCTCGGCCGGTGGCGCTCGCGATCTCGTCCTCGGTATGGCGCACCGCGGCCGCCTGAACGTCATCGCCCACACGATCGGGCGTCCGTACGACGTCATCCTCAAGGAGTTCGAGGGGGAGCGCGTGATGGAGGCGGTCACGCATGACCCGGAGGGCGGAACCGGCGACGTCAAGTACCACTACGGCTCCGAGGGCGTCCGCCGGACCGCGCACGGCGAGGTCCGCGTCCGGCTCCTCTCGAACCCGAGCCACCTCGAGGCGGTTGATCCGGTCGTCGAGGGAACGACACGGTCTCTCCAGACCGACCAAACGACGTCGGAGGGTCGGCACGACCCGCGCGCCGCGCTGGCCGTCCTGATCCACGGGGACGCCGCCTTCCCGGGGCAAGGGATTGTGGCCGAGACGCTCAACCTGAGCAGCCTCGAGGGCTACTCGACGGGCGGAACGCTCCACGTCATCGCGAACAACCAGATCGGCTTCACGACCGACCCGAGCGAGGGCCGCTCGACGTACTACTCGAGCGATCTCGCGAAGGGCTACGACATCCCGATCATCCACGTGAATGCGGACGATGCCGAGGCGGCGATCGCGGCGATCAGAGTCGCGATGGCATATCGCGAGCGATTCGCTCGCGACGTCGTCGTCGACGTCGTCGGCTACCGGCGCTTCGGCCACAACGAGGGCGACGAGCCCGCCTACACGCAGCCGCTCATGTACGAGAAGATCGAGCGGCATCCGACCGTGCGCGAGCTCTATGCGGCCGAGCTCACGGACGCAGGCGTCGTCGCCACGGGCGAGGCGGAGAGGCTCGTCGCGCTCGTCGAAGGACGGATGCGCGAGGCGCACGAGACGCTCAGGACGACGATCGAGACTGCGGGTGCCGCCGCGCGCGAGGAGCGCAGGATGGCTCGCGCGACGGCAGAGGAGCCGGAGACCGCCGTCGCGGACGAGCGGCTCGAACGCCTCAACCGAGAGCTCCTCGCCGCGCCCGACGGATTCACCGTCCACCCGAAGCTCGCGAGGCAGCTCGAGCGGCGGCTCGCGCCCTTTGAAGAGGAGGGCGGCGGGATCGACTGGGCGCAGGCGGAGGCTCTCGCGCTCGCGAGCCTCGTGACGGACGGCGTCCCGGTTCGCCTGACGGGTCAGGACACCGAGCGCGGGACGTTCGCGCACCGCCACCTCGTCCTCCATGATGCGAAGACGGGCGCCGCGTGGGCGCCGATCCAGCACCTCTCGGACGCACGGGCGCCGATCGACGTGTACAACTCGCCGCTCTCGGAGGCCGGCTGCGTCGGCTTCGAGTACGGCTACGCGGTCGCGAGCCCGGCCTCGCTCGTCCTCTGGGAGGCCCAGTTCGGCGACTTCGTGAACGGCGCCCAGGTGATCGTCGACCAGTTCATCGTGTCGAGTCTCTCCAAGTGGGGGCAGACGTCTCGGCTCACGCTCCTGCTTCCCCACGGGTACGAGGGGAACGGCCCCGAGCACTCGAGCGCGCGCGTCGAGCGGTTCATGCAGATGGCCGCTCAGGAGAACATCCGGATCCTGAACTGCACCACCGCGGGCCAGTACTTCCACGCCCTCAGGCGCCAGGCGTTGCACTCGAAGCCGCGCCCGCTCGTCCTGCTGACGCCCAAGAGCCTTCTCCGGCTCGGGCAGGCGACCTCCCACGTCGAGGAGCTCTCCGCCGGCCGGTTCCGACCGGTGCTCGACGATCCGCTTCTCGACGCCGAGGCGCGCCGCCGCTGCACGCGCCTCATCCTCTGCGCCGGGAAGGTCTACTACGACATCGTCGGACACGAGGCGCGGGACGAGAGGGAAGTCGCGGTCGCACGGCTCGAGCAGCTCTACCCGTTTCCCGTCGCTGCCTACGACGAGCTCCTCTCCCGCTACCCGAACCTGCGCGAGGTGGTCTGGACGCAGGAGGAGCCGCAGAACATGGGGGCTTGGCGCGCCATCCGGCACCGGTTGGAGGAGGGGCTGACGGCCGAGGTCGAGCTTCGCTACTGCGGCCGGCCCTGGCGGGCAAGCCCGAGCGAGGGATACCCGACGGCGCACCTCGTCGAGCAGGACCGGATCGTCAACGAGGCGCTAAGCCTGTAGACGGGGACGCGTCCGCGGCTAGTACGCCCAGGGCGGGCGATCGGGCGGCTCCTCGGCCTCGCGCGCGATCCGCTCCCTGATCTCGTCGTCCGTGCGCGGCTCGTCTGGGTGCTCCTCCTCGACGTGCGCGCGGAGCTCGCCGGCGAGCGTCTCGTCGTCGTCCGAGACGAGGAGCTCGCCGCACCAGCAGCGAACCGCGCGCACGGCGGGCGATTCTACGAGCCGAGCGCGCCCGGCGGCGCCGCCCGCTCGCCCGGTGGTTCGAGACGCTCCCGATCGAACTCGCCGCGGCGGCGGTCGAGGTCGGCCGCCTCCTCGGTGAACCCGGGAGAGCGACCCTGGGCGGCCTGCTTGTACGCGAGCGCCTCGTCCGCAAGCTGGTCGGGAGTGAGCGGGCCGCTCGCGTTTACGACGCGATCGGCCTCGGTCTCGACGAGCCAGGCCTCTCCGGTCTCGCGGTGGCGCCAAAGCTCGCGGGCACGGCTCATGGACATGCGACGGAGTATCTCGCAGGCGCGCTTCGGGTAAACGGACAGGTGACGTGAACGTCCTCGACTTCCTCGCGACGCCGGCCCGCCAGCACGGGACGCTGGCCGAGACCGAGCACCGCCCGTGGCCGCTCCCGGACCGCGAATCCTGGGTGATGGCGCAGACGTGGGACGACCTCCTCTTCGCGCACTGGGCGGTCCCCGTCGAGGCGGTCCGCGCGCACGTGCCCGAGCCGCTCGCGGTCGACACCGTCGACGGGGCCGCCTGGATCGGAATCACGCCGTTTCGCGTCACGGGGCTGCGTCTCCGCGCGACGCCGCCGCCGCCCTTCCTGTCGTCCTTCCTCGAGCTGAACGCTCGCACGTACGTCACGCTCGCCGCCAAGCCCGGCATCTGGTTCTTCAGCCTCGACGCGAGCCGCCGGCTCGCGGTCGAGGCCGCGCGGCGGTGGTACCGGCTCCCCTACTTCCACGCGCGAATGGCCGCCGAGCGGAGCGACGGCCCGATCGAGTACCGGAGTGACCGGCAAAGCGCCGGAGAGCGGCCAGCCTCGTTTCGCGCTGCGTACGCACCCGTCGGCGAGCCGGCCACGGCCGTTCCGGGCTCGCTCGAGCACTTCCTGACGGAGCGCTACTGCCTCTACACGCTCTACGGCGCCCGACCGTACCGCGCCGAGATCCACCATCCACCGTGGCCCCTCCAGCGGGCGGAGGCAAGGATCGAGACGAACACGATGCCGCCGCCCGGCATCCCGGTGGACGGCGAGCCACTGCTCCACTTCGCAGAGCGCCAGGACGTCCTCATCTGGCCGCTCACGGCGATCGGAGCGGAAGGAAGCGCGTGAAGCGGCCCTGCCCGGGAGGCGCCGCCGGGCGGGATCGTCGGCGAGGACCGGGCGGCTCGTGAGGGACGACGGCTGGCGCGACGGCGTGACAGCCGGCGGCGTCGCGGCGCTTGTGAGCGGCATCCCGTCGAC
>JALZFU010000028.1 GCA_030861385.1 Actinomycetota bacterium | reverse complement strand
CGGGTCGCCTGGCGGCGCGCGAAACTGCTCGTCGTTGCGAGCGAGCACCTCGCCGAAGAGCTCGTGGAAGCCGGATACGAGCGGTCGCGAATCCACGTCGTCCCTCCGGGCCGGGATGTCGCGCCGCCGCCACGGGGCCCACTGCCGGACCTGCGCTGCGGTCGCGGGGCCGCGTTCGTCGCCGTCGCGAACTGGCTCCCGCGGAAAGGGATCCTCGAGCTCCTCGAGGCCCTCGCGCGCCTTCCGCCCGACGCGGCGACCCTCCACCTCGCCGGCGACGACACCGTCGACCTCCGCTACGCGGCACGAGTGCGGGCGCGACTCGCCCGCCCCGACCTGGCGAGACGTGTCGTCGTCCACGGCCGTCTCGCGCGCGAGGAGGTCGCGGCGCTCTACAGCGCGGCCGACGTCTTCGTGCTCCCCGCCTACCGGGAGCCGTACGGCACCGTGTGGGGGGAGGCAATGGCGGTCGGTCTTCCGGTCGTCGGCTGGCGCGCGGGAAACCTGCCGTACCTCGCCGAGCACGAGCGTGACGCGCTCCTCGTGGAGCCTGGCGACGTGGACGCGCTCGCCGACGTGCTCGCTCGACTTGCTTTCGACGAGGACGAGCGGACGCGGCTCGGTGCTGCGGGAAAGCGTCGCGCTCGCAGCCGCCCAACCTGGGAGGAGTCAGCCGCGCTCTTCTTCGCGGCGGTTCGGGAAGCGGTACGAGAGGCAGCACGGCCAGGTAGAGACGGAGGCGGCACGGGCTCCCGCTAACGAGGCGGCGACCCTCCTCCCGACGGTCGCCGAACGCGGCCCTGCGGCTCCCGACGAGCCGTGGAGGATGGAATTGGAGATCTTCCGCGAGCGGCCGGTGGCGGAAGTGCGGCGCCCTTTCCCCGTCGACCCGCGACGCGTGGCCGACGCGACCGCGCGCTTCCTCTAGGAGGGGCGAGGACGCGAGGCGAGCGCTAGCCGCGCTGCTGGGAGAGGCCGCGCAGCGGCCACCGCGAGTACGCGAGCGAAGGACGCCGGGGCACGCGAGGGTGAGTCGACCGGTCCGCCGCCTCGCGCCTCCGCGTCTCGAGCCGCGACACGACCTCCGCAGCCCACTCCTCGAAATCGGGGCGATCGCCGAGCTTCTCGATGCCGGGTGAGGCTCGATCCATCTCGTCTAAAAGCGAATGTATACCGTTTCGACGAGGGCTAAACATCCCGGCCCCTGCGCACATTTGGTGACTCTGCGGTGTCTTCGACGCGAAGAAATCGGCTCGCCATCGATGCCCGAATGAGCCTGCTTCGAGCGCCGGCCGGCGATGGCGAGCAGGCGCCCAAGCCGAGACGAAGACGGCAAGGTTGCCTCGCCTCGGTCCTCGCACTCACCCGCGATCTCCGCCACCGTCGCCAATGGCGGTAGAGACGCGAGCCACCGTCGCGATCGCGAGGGCGCCGAACGGCGTCACGAGCGGCCGCTGGATCGCGCCGATCTCGTGCCTCGCCCTGTGGGCCTTTTCGCTTCGGCCGATCGAGCCGCAGGAGATGAACGACCTCGGGCTCGTCTCGGTGCTGCCGGTACCGGTCTTCGTCTCCCTGGCGATCCTCGCTCTCAGCTTCTGCCTCTGCCTGCATCGCCGAGAGACGCACGACGGAATCTTCCTCCTTCACGTGCTCGCACTCATCGTGATGCTCTTCGGCATCACCGGCGCCGTCGAGGAGGTTCCGCGCTTCTCCGTCACGTGGCGCCACGTCGGGATCGCCGAGTACGTCGAGCGTGTCCGCGACGTCGACCCCTTGATCGACGCGTACTTCAACTGGCCGGCGTTCTTCATTCTCCTCGCGTTCGTGACCAACCTCACCGGCTTCGCCGACGCCAGCAGCCTGGCTGCTTGGGCTCCGATCTTCTTCAACCTGATCTATCTCGGACCGCTCGTCATGATCCTGCGGACCGCGACCTCCGACCGACGCCTCGTCTGGCTCGGCGTCTGGATCTTCTACAGCGCGAACTGGATCGGGCAGGACTACATGGCACCGCAGGCTCTCGCATTCTTTCTCTACCTCGTCATCCTCGCCATCCTCCTTAAGTGGTTCATGAGGAGGGGCGACGAGGCCGAGCGCGCCTCTGACGGCGGCGCGAGCGGAGCCGCACCTCGCTCGTCGCTCGCGCTCGCCTACGAGCGCGCGGCGCCCGCGGCCGTCGTCGCCCAGCGCCCCCGGCCGATTCCTCCTCGGCTCCCCCTGCACCTCGGCCCAAGTCAGAGCCCCTCCCTCTCCCCCGTCCGGTACGTCGACCCTCCCGTCGGAGAGCTAGATCCCGCTCGTACGACACGGGTGGCGCTGATGGCGATGGCGATCGCGTTCTCCGGCGCGATCGTGGCGAGCCATCAGCTCACCCCCTTCGCCCTCGCCCTGAGCACGGGCGCGCTCGTCGTCTTCGATCGCTGCCTTGCGCGTGCGTTCCCGCTCCTGACGGCCGTCCTGATCGGAACCTGGCTCAGCTTCATGGCCATCACGTACGTCATCGGCCACCTCGAGACGATCACGGGCGGCATCGGGCAGTTCGAGCAGGCGGTCGGAGTCAACGTCGTCGAGCGGGTGCGCGGGAGCGACCAGCATCTGTTCGTCGTCCGGGTCCGGCTCGCGCTGACGGCCGCCCTGTGGGCGCTCGCCGTCGCCGGAGCGATCGTCGGGTACCGCCGGGGACGCCGCGACGCGAGCTACAGACTCCTCGCGCTCGCTTCGTTTCCGCTCCTCGTCCTCCAGCCGTACGGGGGCGAGATGCTTCTTCGCATCTACCTTTTCTCCCTCCCCTTCGTCGCCTTTCTCACCGCTTCGCTCCTCTTCCCGACGGCCCGCGCGCGTAGCTCGTGGCTCAAGACCGGCGTCGTCGGCGTCGGCGTCGTCGCCCTCCTCGCCGGCTTCTTCATCGCCCGTTACGGGAACGAGAGGATGGACTTCTTCACTTCGCGCGAGCTCGCAGGTGTGCGCCGCCTCTACGAGGTCGCCCCGCCGGGATCGCTCCTCATCGCGGGAACCGGAAATCTTCCTTGGAAGTTCGAGGGCTACGAGAAGTACGACTACGAAACGATCACGTCCGTACCTTCCTGGGACAGCATGAGGACGCCGAGCCCGAATTGGTGGGCGCTCGTCAGCGATATCCGCGGCGAGCTCAGGAAGCGCGATCCGGGGCGGGCCTTCCTCATCATCACGCGGAGCAACAAGGCGCAAGCGGAACTGCTCGGCTATGCGAGGCGCGGGCGCGTCGACCGCCTGGAGGAACGACTCGAGCGCTCGCCCGGCTTCCGCCTCCTCTACGGAAACCAAGACGCGAAGATCTTCGTGCTCGTGAACGAGAAGGCGCGCACTCGTTGATGGCTCGGTCCCTCCTCTGGCCCGCGGTGAGCGTCGTGTCGACCGTCGCCGTCGCAGCCGTCGTGCTGAGCGACGTCGCGCCTCGCGTGCGCGCCGCGTTCGTCCTTTGGTTCCTCGTCGTCTGCCCCGGGATGGCGCTGGTACGGCTGCTCCGACTCCGGGACCGCATCGCTGAGTGGACTCTCGCCGTGGCGCTCAGCATCGTGCTCGCGATTCTCATTTCGAGCGTCATGCTCTACGCTGGGAAGTGGTCGCCGGTGCACGGCCTCGCCATCTTGGCCGGGACGACCCTCGCCGCGACCGTCGCGGACGTTGCCCGCGCCGTGCGCGAACGACACAGGACTGGCCTCGACCGTGACTTCGACCGTTAGCGACGTAACGAGGAGTCTCGTCGGCTCCGACGCGTACGAAGCTCTCGCCACCAGGCTCGACGTCATCGCCGTGCTACTCCTGATCGTGCTGCTCTTCGAGCAAGAGCTCGTCCGCGCCTACTTCGGAGGTGTCGGCAGAAGCCGGGTGAAACCGCTCGGCGTTGCGATCACGCCCCTCGTCTTGGCGTTCGTCGTCATCGTCATCGCCCGGGCGAAGGGCCTGCGCTGAGAAGCGTGAGAGACAACGGGTCGCGAGCGACAACGACGGCGATTCCCCTGAGCGCGCCGGCGTCCGCTACTGCGGAATCGCTGAAGCGGCTCGCTTCCGTCTACCTGGCGGGGATCGTCGTCGCGGAAATCTCCGTTGCGTTCTTCGATCTCACGGCGGGCGTGCTCTTGCACGCGCTGCTCGTCCTGATGCTGCTCAACCACTACCTGTTCGCGCGCGTCTCACTACGCGCGGACCCCGGCTCGGAGGGCCGCCGGGGAGAACCGGCCGACGTGCTGCTCGTCCTTCCCCTCGTCTCGCTCCTTCGCATCGTGAGCGTGACGGTCGTCCTCGAGGAGGTCCCCGAGATCTACCAGTACGCGGTCGCGGGCACGCCCGTCCTCCTGTCGGCCGTTGCTGCCAGCCGGAGCGTCCGAGGAGCGTCGATTGCCCGCCGTCTGCGATCCTGGTCGTGGCGAACCCAGCTCCCGATCGCGGTGAGCGGAGTTCCGCTCGGGTACCTCGGGTTCGTCCTCGCGCGGCCGGAATCCGCGTTCGCCCACGTGACGCCGGCCAACGCGCTTCTTGGCGCGGCGATCCTCGTCGTCTTCACCGGCTTTGCAGAAGAGATCGTCTTTCGCGGGCTCCTCCAGGACGCGCTGACCGCCGTCTTCGGCGCGGGCGGGCTGCTTGCGTCGAGCGCTCTCTTCGCCGCCGCCTATCTGGGAGCGGGGCCGGCCGGCTACGTTGTGTTCGCCGCGTGTCTCGGTCTCGCGTTCGCTTGGCTCGTGCGGCGAACGGGATCGCTTCTCGGCGTCTCGATTGCCCACGGCCTCCTGAACGTCGGGCTGATTCTCGTCTGGCCCTCCGTGATCGGGTAACGCGGCGGACGAGGTCGAGGCGAGACACTCGGGCAGGAAGTCCCGCGCGTTCCGGCGGGAACGACGACGGAGACTCAAGCATTCACCGCCGCCCTCTCGCGAGCGTCGCCGTCGCGATCCGATCGAAGGGGGCAGCCGGGATCGCTCGCCTCTACGGCGTGCGCCGCCCCGATCACGTACCCGAGCGTCGTCGCGGTGAGCCCGGCAACGATGACGGCGGCGCGGGCGAGGCCGCCCGGCCGTCGCCCGAGAAGCGTGTCGGCGACGCCGCGTACGACGCCCGCGGGCAGCGTCGAGAGGACGTACGCCCGCTCCGAGGCGAGCCCGTCGCGGGCGCCGGCAACGCGCGCGACGAGCGCCTTCGAGAGCCCTTCCGCGTAGCAGCGCGAAACGAAGTAGCGAAGGCTCGCGCGCGCCGCCGGGACGGCGTGGCGGACACGCGCGCGCGGTTCGTAGACGACCGTCGACGGGACGAGCGAGGCGCGCGCGCGGACACAGAGCTCCGTCTCTTCGCAACCGACCGGGCGAGTGCCGACACGTCCGAGACCCGACCGGAAGCCGCCGATCTCGTCGAAGACGTGCCGGCGGATTGACATGTTCGCTCCGATCACGTTACGGACGGGCGCCGTCTCGTCCGGCAGGCCGCGGTACGAGCACCCGACGACCCAGTTGAACTCCTCCGGGAACCAGGAGGGGGCGCCCTCGAGCCAGCACGGCTCGATCGCTCCGCCGACGGCGATCACGTCCCGATCCTGGTAGTCGTCAACGAGGCGAGCGATCCAATCCGATGCGGCGACGGCGTCGTCGTCGAGGAAGGCGACGACGTCGCCGCGCGCCACCGCGATGCCGCTGTTGCGGGCGCCGGAAAGACCGCGTTCCTCGCCGTTCTCGACTGCGACGACGTCCGGTAGCTCGTGGCGGACGCGCGCCAGGAGCGCTTCGTTGTGGTCGACGACGACGATCGTCTCGAGCGCTGCTTCCGTCTGTCCGCGGACGGACTCGACCGCGGCGACGAGGTCCTTCCAACGGTCCGCCGTGTAGACGCACACGACGACGGAAACGCTCTGGCCGCTCACGCTAGATGCGGGCTTCGATGCTAGCGGTGTCGGAGGCGAAGAGCAGCCGTTCGTCGTCGCCCGTGGAAGCCGGGCGCACGCCGGCGGCGCCGAGGCTCGCCGTCGTCCGACGGTCGAGCGACGAGCCGTCCATCGTTACGTCGATCCTGCTGGCTCCGGTCCCGTCCGGAGAAGCGGGGCTCCGTCGATCCTCGCCTCCACGCGACGAAGACGCTCGCGGAAGATGGTCCGCAGGACGCGGAATCCGTCGCGAAACGGACGGAGGTTGCTCTCGCCGTAGATCCGCCCTTCCTCGAAGCTCGGGACCTCGGCGGTTTTGAGACCAGCCCGCGCCGCTCGGATGTTGATCAGCGTCTCGACCTCGAATCCGTCACAGTCGACGCTCAAGTACGGGAGGTACTGCGCCCAGAACGCGTTGTAGCCGTAGCAGAGGTCGGAGTAGCGCGTGCCGAAGAGAAGGTTCACGAGATGGCTGAAGAACCAGTTCCCGACCCGGCGAAGGAAGGTGATGTCGCTGCTCCCTCCGCCGTCCACGAACCGGGAGCCCTTCGCGAAGTGCGCCCCGTTCGTAAGCGCCTCGACGAAGCGGGGGATCTCCATCCCGTTTGCGGAGCCATCGGCGTCGAGCATGACGATCACGTCGCCCCGGCAGGCGGCGAATCCGCAGGCGAGCGCGTTCCCCTTACCGCGGCGGGTCTGCGACACGATCCGAACGTCTGGGTAGAGCTCGCGGGCGACGGTCACGGTGTCGTCGGTCGAGAAGCCGTCGACGAGGACGATCTCGAAGATGTCGTCGGGGAGGTTCGCGAAGACGTGCGGAAGGTTCTTCGCCTCGTTCAGCGTTGGAATGACGACGCTGACGCGCGGACTCGCGGGACGAGTGGTCGTGGTCGACGGTGGATCGACTGCACGGAGGCGGCGCCGCTCCAACGGCGCCCACTCATCCGTTCGTTCAGCTCTCGTCCTTTGCCGCAGCATCGCCCTCCTATCCTTCTCGTTTCCTCACCCGAAGGACGCTGGGAAGCGACGAGACGGGCGCCCGGGCCATGAACTCCCCCCGGGGGCACGCGGATCGCCGACGCTCGTCGCCTCCGCGACGCCCACCGCGGGGCCCGTCGCACCCCAGGTGCCGTCATGCCACGCGCTCAGCGCAGCGCACTGATGCCGCAGAACCGCCACTCCCACGCCCTCCGTCGTTGGTCGGGAAATCGATGCTAGGAAACGGACGAGCCCTCCGAAATAGCGAGAAAGGCCTATTCCCGCGACCCGGTCACCTAGTACTTCCGGTCGACGCGAGACGTACGACGTTCGGGCTAGCCGCGTTTCCCGACCCGAGCCGCTTTCCCGCGACCGGTGGACGGCCGAGGGGGGGCGACGGGTCGGCTCGGGTTACATCCTTTTCGTCAAAAGGTTCACATCGCTACCCAAACGCGTTATCGTTGCCCCTCCACCACGACCCGAGGCG
Organism: Actinomycetota bacterium; assembly: GCA_030861385.1. Lineage (GTDB taxonomy): Bacteria > Actinomycetota > Thermoleophilia > Gaiellales > Gaiellaceae > JALZFU01. The sequence continues at coordinate 6,701 of JALZFU010000028.1, read as the reverse complement.
CGGCGACCAACTCGGCTCCATGAATCTGCGGCCCCCCAGAACGGCTGTTCTCCTCGACCCCCATCCGATTTGGCTCGGGGCGGTCGAGGGGATCGTGGCGACCCTCGGAGTCGAGGTCCTTGCGAAGGCGACCGAGCCGGACGAAGCCCTCGGCGTCGTCGCCGAGAAGCGGCCGGACCTCTTCGTCACCGAGATCGAGATCGGCGGCAACGGAGGTGACGGGCCTGGGATCGTCGGCGTCGCGCTGGATCGGGCGCCCGGGGTGAAGGTGGTCGTGCTCTCCGCGGTTGACGCGATCGAGTCGATCCGCGCAGCGCTTCGAAGCGGCGCGGCCGCGTACGTCGTCAAGACCGCGTACGCGGACGATCTCAAGGCCGCAATTCGGCAAGCGTTCGAGCACTCGGTGTATCTGGCGCGCGGCGGGATCATGGAGCTGATCGGGCCGGGACCGAGCCGTGAGTCCGAGAAGCTGACTGGGCGAGAACGGGAGATCCTCCGGCTCGTCGCCGAGGGACGGTCGAACGCCGACCTAGCGCGGCAGCTCTGGCTCTCGGAGCAGACGATCAAGGTGCACCTGTCCAACATCTACCGCAAGCTCGGCGTAGCGAACCGCACGGAGGCGAGCCGCTGGGCGCAGGTCAACGGTCTTCTGGCCGAGCCCGAGACGTCGACAGCCGCGTACGCTCTCGCGAAGTAAGGCCGGACGGCTCGTTCGGTCCCTCACGGTCGCGCTACTTCGCCTCCGGCGGGCGATCCCTCCAGCACCACGACGCTCGAGTGCCAGGCGGTCGCACCGTCTCGCTCCCTTCTCGCTGCAACCTCGGATGCGTTCGCGGCTTCCGCCCGGCAGGGTGCTCATCCTGGCAGCGGTTCGCGCGCGAATTCGTGGCGGACTCTCTCCCGGGCTTCTCCGAACCGAATCGTTTCGTACCCGACGAGGGCGACGAGCACCGCGGCGAGAACGGCGACCGCTGCCAGCGCGGGCAGCGCGAGGGCGAGCGGCATGAGCGCCGCGAGCAGCACGGCCGCGACGAGCCGCTGCCTGTTGAGCGTGCGGACGTTCCGAAGCCGGAAGGCGAGGTGGCCGAGGAGATAGAGGATGGCTCCGCCGAAGAGCGCGACTGCCGGCACCGGCTCGAGCCGTTCGTCTACCGCCGCGAGCGTCTTCTTCATCCCGAGCGCGATCAGGACGATCCCCGCGATCATCAACAGATGCAGGTATGAGTACGAGTCCCTGGCCATCTCGTTGCGTTCCCGGCCTTCCGCCCGGGTGAGGTGGTGGGCGGCAACGAGCGCGACGACGTCGAAGTAGAGCCACCAGAGGCCGGCGGCGACCGCGATCCCGAGCGCGGCCGCGGCAACGACGCCCGCATCGACGCCGATGTCGGCGCCGACCCCGATCGCGACGATCGATTCCCCGAGCGCCACGATCACGATCAGCGCGTGTCGCTCGGCGAAGTGGCCGGGGACGAGCGTCCACCCCTCGGCACGGCCGAGGTAAGGCCCCAGGTAGTCGAGGGCGAGAGCAAGGGTCCAGATGCCACCCTGCAGGAGTCCGTCGAAGGCGGCGGCCACGAAAATGAGTGCCACGCCGACCGCCGTGCTGAGCGCGAGCGAGAGCACCGGGCGCCGGAGTGTCGGGTCGTCGCGGCTCGCTATCAGGAAGAGCGCGATGTGGGCGCCTCGCACGACCGCATAGGCGGAGGCGAAGAGCGTGGCCGAGCCGTCGAACGCCTCGGGGATGCAAAGCGACGCGACCAATACGGCCGCCATCGCAACGAACATGGCGAGGCGGACGATCCCCTCTTCCGGGTTGACGACGCTCGTGAGCCAGGCGTACCCGACCCACGTCCACCACATGAGCGCCAAGACCAACATTCCCTTCCCGAGCCCTTCCCAGGTCGGCTGGCGCGCCATTAAGGCGGTGCACTGCGTGAGCGCCAGGACGAAGACGAGATCGAAGAAGAGCTCGAGCGGCGTCACCCGCTCCTCGTCCCGCAGGACGGCCGTAAGCCGCGATCGACGAGCTGGAGCTTCTGCCGACGCGGTCGTGCTCGAGCGACTTTCCGGTACCGCCGATTTCACCGTTCTGCGATCGTGGTGCTGCCCGCTTCGTGGCGAGACGCGCGTGCACGCCGTCCAACGCGCGAGACGTCCCCGAAATTCCCGGCGAGAGCGAAAGGGGCGGAGCGACGGGACTCGAACCCGGGACCTCCGGCGCCGCAAGGGCGCCACGTTCCTCCCCGCGAAGACCCGGAAAAGCCTAAGTAGCAGGGGAATCGGCGAACCGTAGACGACTAGACGACCCCCTCCCCCGGCACTCCTACCCGATCCGCGCCCCCCTCGCTTCGCGTCTGTCGTCGGCCGCGAGCAGGGTTGAACCTCCCGGCTCTAACCGCGACCCGAGCCGGCGCGTCCCGTCGACCCGCCCGCCACGCCGCGTTGGTCGAGCGCGGCCCTGGAACCGGGACTTCCCGTGGCTTCCGGCGCGCGTGCAAGGGAGGGGCGCGAGACGGTGAGAGACTGGTCGCAAGAACAGCGGCCGTGCGGGTAAATACCGAACAGCCATCGATGAGGGATGTGTCGGCGGTTAGGAAGTTGGCGTCCGTGATCGGGTATCGGCTCGGCGTGCCGACGGGTGGCTGGGCCGCGCCCTCGGAGGGCGTCGAAGAGACGGTACGAACAAGTGAAGACGGGCGGCGCAAGCGAGAGGCGCCGCCGGTCTCGCGCCTCTCGGTCGGCGCCCGTCTCGTCGTCACCGCCTGCGTCTTTTCGGTCGGCTGCTTCGCGCTGGCCGCTTGTGATCTCGGTAGGGAGGAAGAGGAGGCCGGCGACCGCGAGACGCGCGAAGAGCAGCCGACCACGGCTGCCCCCGACCCTGGGGCCGAAAGCCGGGTCGGGCAATCGGGGCCGCCCGCGACCGTGAAGGTGGTCGCGGCGGGCGACCTGGCGTCCTGCGAGACGCGCGACGACGAGGTGACGGCGGCGCTTGCCGGCCGGCTCCGTCCCCACGCGATCCTCACGCTCGGCGACAACGCGTACCCCGACGGGACGAGACGCGACTTCCACCACTGCTACTCGCCGAGCTGGGGCCGGTTTCTCGGGAAGACCCTTCCGGCGCCCGGAAACCACGACTACCAGACCCCCCGCGCGAGGGCCTACTTCGCCTATTTCCGCCGTCGAGCGCCCGGCCCGTACTACAGCCGAAACCTCGGGAGGTGGCACGTCGTTTCGCTGAACTCGGAGATCGACGTCGGCGCCGGCTCGGCGCAGGAGCGCTGGCTTCGCGCCGACCTCGCGCGCGACCGACACCGGTGCGAGCTTCTCTATTGGCACCGGCCGCGCTGGTCGGGGGGCGGCTCCGAGGAGGGCATGCAAGCCCTCTGGCGAGCCGCCTACCGCCACGGCGTCGAGCTCGTCCTCTCCGGCCACTCCCACAACTACCAGCGGTTCCGTCCGCTCGACGCGGCAGGCAGGCGCGACCGGCGCTTCGGCGTCCGGCAGATCGTCGCGGGAACGGGCGGTGGCGGCCGGCACCACCCGCTCGCGTGGGTGCGGAATCGCGTCTCGGCAGACTCAACGACCTACGGCGTCGTCCTGCTCGCCCTCCGTCCGCGAAGCTACGCCCTGCGCTTCGTTCCCGCGGCCGACGGCACCTTCCGCGACCGGCTCCGCGGCGCCCCCTGCCACCGTGCCCCGCCCCGCCGCTGAGCCGAACCGGCGCGTCGACCCGTGAGCTCGACCATCCGGGTCGCCCGTCCGCGCTTCTCGAGGTACTGCTCGTGGTCGTCCTCCACCTCGTAGGCAGGTGTGTCGCGGACTTCTGGCGGGAGCGTCAGCTCCAAGAAAAGCCCTGCATGTAGAGACGGGAGCGACGGGACCCGCGACCTCCGGGCGTGACAGGCCGGTTCATCGTGCTTGCGGGCTGAGCGGGGATCTGCGGGGATTCGCCCACAGGAGCAGGGCTTTCCGGGCCCTGGAGTTGTGGATTTCACGGGTTGCGCGGGAACTTCCGGCGACGTCCGGCGGGATCGGCGCGGGATGCAACCGTTATCTCAGATGAAAACGACCGTATGCCTGCGGGGTGCGTCATCCTCCTGGCCGGCAAACGGCCTCGTCGCGGATCCTGCGCGCGTAGGAGCTCGCTCCGGCTGGAAGGCTCGGCCGCCGTCGGTGCCGCGCCCGCGCTTCCGAGCCTCGGGAGGCGGCACGCCTCTTGAACGAAACGTGCGAGACGTGTACAAGAGACGAAGTTCCGGCCGGGAGGAGTTTCTGATGACGAGCTCGCCAGGAGCGGCGCGGCGCTCGCCGCGTCTCGCGGCGATTCTCCTCGCCGCGCTCGTCGGGGCGACGGCCCCGGCGGCCGAAGCGGCGCCGCTGACGTCGGCGAAGTTCCGAACGCCCTCCGGAAACATCGGCTGCGCGTTCTCGCGCCCGTCGAGCTCGAGCGCCTACCTGCGCTGCGACATCCTGAGCGGCCTTCGCCCCGAGCCGCGGCGCGCGTGCGACTTCGACTGGGTCGGGCTCGCGCTGACCGGGCGCGGACGCGGGCGGCCGAACTGCGGGAGCGACACCGTCTACGCGCCCCGCGCGCCCGTGCTCCGGTACGGACGCACCTGGCGGCGGGGACCGTTTCGCTGCGTCTCGCGGAGGCGGGGCCTTCGGTGCGCGAACCGAGCGGCGCACGGCTTCTTCCTCTCGCGCCAGCGCTGGCGCGTCTTCTAGCCGTCGCCGGGTGAGCGCGTAGACGACTATCCGGCGCTCGTCAGTCGCAGGACGCGGAGCCGGGGTCGACCTACGTCCGGCCCGCCTCCGGGACGAATTCCCAGTCGCACCCGGCGGGAAGGAGCTTCAGCTTCACGACGCCGTACGTGTCGAGCTGGCCGGCGGCGTCGTTCGGCTCGATCTCGCCCCAGTTGTCGTCGAGGCCGTTGCCGCCCGTGGCGACGACGAAGGACGCGATCCCGTTGCCGTCGTCCCGGGTCCCGTCCGGCCGCATCGCTGGAAGAACTGGCGCACTCGTGAAGCGCGACCGGCGTGGATCGTATTCGCCGCGAACCGACCGACTTCCTCGACCGACGATTTCCTCCCCTTTAGGATCGCACCACCAGACCGACTCCGAAAGGGGTATGTGATGATGGCCGTCGTTCGTGCAGGGACCCGGGCGCGAGCGGGGGCGCTGCCCTTGCTGGCCGCGATCCTGATCCTGCTCGCGAGTACCGCTGAGGCCCGCGCCCAAGCGGATACGGGCTTCCAGACGACCGCGCCGCCCATGCTCGCTCCCGCCGCGGCGGACGTCACTGTCGAGCCGATCATCACCGTCGGTGAGACGATCCCAGGCGGGTACTTCTTCGAATCCATTCCTGACGGAATCTCGCTCCGGGGGCGCTCGGGCGGCCGGGTCGACGCCTACGTCAACCACGAGACCGCGCGGGTGCCGTTCCCACCGACCGAGAGCGACTTCACGAACTCCATCGTCAGCCGTCTGACGCTCAACGAGACGACGGCCGGGGTCGTCAGTGGTGAATACGCGATCCCCAGCGAAGCCAACTTCGTCCGCTTCTGCTCCAACTTCATCGCGCGCCGCGAGCACGGGTTCGAGCGGCCGCTCCTCTTCACGAACGAGGAATCGTCTGATCTCGTGAATCGAAGCGGGGAGGTCTGGCCGCCGGGTCCGGACGCCGAGCAGGCGGGCGTCGTGGTCGCCTACGACCTCCGCCGGAAGAGCTACCGGGCGATCTACGGGATGGGCCGGTTCAACCACGAGAACGCCGTCGCGCTCCGCGGCTACGGCCATCCGGTCGTGCTCTCGGGTGACGACACCTTCTCTGCGCCGAGCTCGCAGCTCTACATGTACACGGCCCGGAACGGAAAGGCCGTCTGGAACGACCGGGGCCGGCTATGGGCCTTCAAGTCGAACAACCCCCGGATCAACGACTACGGCGACATCGCCCACGCGGCAAGCGTCTCCGGCCGCTTCATCGCCGTCCCGCGCGCGGTGGCGCTCGGAGATCAGACTGCCCTGGAGACGTGGTCGAATGACCATGGGGTCTTCCAGTTCATCCGCGTCGAGGACATCGCCTATGACCGGCGGAAGTCGAACGTCGTTTACTTCGCCGACACGGGTGAGCCACGAGCGCTCCCGGGTCCCGGGACGACGCAGATGACCCGGGGACCGTCCGGCACGATAGGCCCGTTCCCGAACGGCCGCGTGTTCAAGCTCGTCCTCGACCGGCGTAATCCGCGCAAGGTGCGGAGCCTTTCAATCCTCGTCGACGGTGACGTCATTGGCTCCGCTGGTGCCGGAAACATCGCGCTGATCCACCAGCCGGACAACGTCGAGACGACGAAGCGGAGCGTCCTTATCCAGGAGGATCCCGGCAGCCACAACCAGTACGCCCCGGACGATCCGGCCGGGACGACCGCTCGGATCTGGCGATACGACTTCGAGACCGGCGCCTTGACCATCGTTGCCCGGGTCGATCAGTCGGTCCAGCCGACCGCCAACCAGGGCAGCTGGGAGTCGAGCGGCATTGTGGACGCCTCGGAGTTCTTCGGCGCCGGGGCCTTCCTCGTGGACGTCCAGGCGCACACGCTCATCCTCGAGCGTCTCGATGACCCTGCACGGCCTGGCATCAGCCTCAAGCGCGAGGGAGGACAGCTGCTTCTCCTCCGAATCCCGGGCGCCTAGGACGAGAGCC
>JALZFU010000247.1 GCA_030861385.1 Actinomycetota bacterium | reverse complement strand
CGCGGCCGCGCTCGCCTCGCTCGCTTCGCCCGCGGTGGCGAGGATCGTTCCGCAGCGCTCGATTGCGAGGGTCGAGCTCGGCATGACGAGAACCGAGGTCCGCGCCACTCTCGGCACGCCGACCCGCGTCCACCGCGGGTCGAACGAGTTCGGGCACTTCACCGTCTTCCGCTACTTCCGGCTGAAGGTGACGTTCCAGGGGGACGCGAGCGTGACCGCGGTCAAGACCACCCGCCGACGCGAGCGGACGAGGAGCGGGGTCGGCGTCGGCTCGACGCGCGCGCAGGTCGACGCGCGCGTGGCGAACACGCGCTGCGGCCGTCGCGAGTGCGTGATCGGCCGTTTCCTCCCGGGACGCCGCGTCACCGTGTTTCGCCTCTTCAACGGCCGCGTGACGAGCGTGCTCGTTGGCCTCGTGATCGATTAGGCGGTCGCGGCCGCCGCGAGCGGGACTCGTCGTCCCTAAGCCGCCTCGACGAGCGCCTGGAGCTCTCGCCGAAGCTCCTTCACCTCGTCGCGAAGCTTCGCGGCGTACTCGAAGCGAAGCTCTTCCGCCGCCGCGTACATCTCCTCCTCGAGCGTCACGACGAGCCGCTCGAGCTCGTCTCGATCCATTCCCTCGACCTTCGCCTGCCCGCGGCGACGCCTGCCCGGCACGGTCGGCGACTCGAGCGCGAGGAACTCGGCGATGTCCGAGACGCCCTTGACGATCGACTCCGCCGTGATCCCATGCTCCTCGTTGTAGCGAAGCTGGATCTCGCGCCGGCGGTTCGTTTCTTCGATCGCGCCCTTGATCGCCTCCGTCATCTTGTCGGCGTACATGAGGACCTTGCCGTTCACGTTTCGCGCCGCCCGCCCGATCGTCTGGACGAGCGCGGTCTGGCCGCGGAGGAAGCCCTCCTTGTCCGCGTCCAGGATCGCGACGAGCGAGACCTCGGGCAGGTCGAGCCCCTCGCGGAGCAGGTTGACGCCGACGAGCACGTCGTACTCGCCGAGCCGGTGCTCCCGGATGATCTGGATCCGCTCGAGCGTGTCGATCTCCGAGTGGAGGTAGCGCGCTTTCACCCCCGACTCGAGCAGGTAGTCGGTGAGGTCCTCGGCCATCTTCTTCGTCAAGGTGGTCACGAGGACGCGCTCGCCGGCCTCCTCGCGGCCGCGGATCTCGTTCAGGAGGTCGTCGATCTGGTTCTTCGTCGCGCGGAGCTCGACCTCGGGGTCGACGATCCCGGTCGGCCGGATGATCTGCTCGGCGACGACGGCCGAATGGCGAAGCTCAAACGGCCCGGGCGTCGCGGAGACGAAGACGAGCTGGGGCACGCGCTCGAGGAACTCGTCGAAGCGCAGCGGCCGGTTGTCGAGGGCCGACGGGAGTCGAAAGCCGTACTCGACGAGCGTCTCCTTCCGCGAGCGGTCACCCTCGTACATCCCCCCGATCTGCGGCACGGTCTGGTGCGACTCGTCGACGAAGACGACGAAGTCGCCCGGGAAGTAGTCGAGCAGCGTGTGGGGCGGCGTCCCGGCCGAGCGGCCGTCGAGGATCCGCGAGTAGTTCTCGATCCCGTTGCAGTAACCGAGCTCCTGCAACATCTCGACGTCGTACTCGGTCCGCTGGCGGATCCGATGCGCCTCGAGCAGCTTTCCTTCGCTCTCGAAGAGGTTCACCTGCTCCTCCAGCTCGTGACGGATCTCGTCGACCGCGCGCTCGATGGTCGGCTTGTCCGTGACGTACTGCGTCGCCGGGAAGATCGCGAGGTGCTCGAGGCGAGCGTAGATCTCGCCCGTCAGCGGGTCGAAGTGCGTGATCTGCTCCACCTCGTCACCGAAGAAGGAGAGGCGGTAGGCCGATTCCATCGCTGCCGGTTGCACCTCGACGACGTCGCCGCGCACGCGGAAGCGCCCACGGCCGAGGAACGAGTCGTTCCGCGAGTACTGGATGTCCACGAGCTTGCGGAGGAGGACGTCGCGGTCGATCTCCTGGCCTGTCGCAAGCAAGACCGTCTTCTCCTCGTACTCCTTCGGCGACCCGATGCCGTAGATGCACGAGACGGAGGCGACGATGACGACGTCGCGGCGGGTCAGGAGCGCGCTCGTCGCCGCGTGGCGAAGACGGTCGATGTCGTCGTTGATCGACGCATCCTTCTCGATGTAGAGGTCGGCCTGCGGGACGTACGCCTCCGGCTGGTAGTAGTCGTAGTAGGAGACGAAGTACTCGACCGCGTTCTCGGGGAAGAACTCCCGGAACTCGTTGCAGAGCTGCGCCGCGAGCGTCTTGTTGTGCGCGATCACGAGCGTCGGCCGCTGGATCTGCTCGACGATCCAGGCCATCGTCGCCGTCTTGCCGGTCCCGGTCGCACCCAGGAGCGTCTGGTAGCGATTCCCGTCCGAGGCCGAGCGCGCGAGGGCCGCGATCGCCTGCGGCTGGTCGCCGGTCGGCGTGTAGGCGCCCGAGACGCGAAAGCCGGCCACGGCTCGCATCGTAGCCCGGCCTCAGGCCGCTCCGATCCCGTCTTCCCCGTCGGCGTGGCCGCGAGCGCGTCTTCCTCGACGCGTCGCGTTGAGCGCCGCCGGCTCCGCGCCTACACTCGCGCCCAGGTCAGCCTCGATGCATCGCCTCCGCTCGCCCGCACACGTGCTCGCCGTCCTCGCCGCGCTTCTCGGCGTCGCGACCGCACCCGCAGCCGCCGCCCGGCCGAACCTCGTCCTGATCCTGACCGACGACCAGCGCTGGGACACGCTCGCCGCCATGCCGACGGTCGAGCGGGAGCTCGTCGCACGCGGCGTCACGTTCATGAACGCGTTCGCCGTCAACCCCCTCTGCTGCCCGAGCCGGGCGAGCTTCCTGACCGGCCGCTACTCCCACTCGACCGGGGTCTACGACAACAGGGCGCCCCACGGGGGCGCGAGCTCCTTCGACGACTCCTCGACGCTCGCCACCTGGCTCGCCAGCGCGGGCTACCGAACCGCCTACGTCGGGAAGTACCTGAACGGCTACCGCTACCGCGTCGTCCCGCGCGGGTGGGACCGCTGGTTTGGCTTCAACGGCGGCTTCTTCGACTACTGGCTGAGCGTCGACGGCATTGCCACCTTCTTCGGAGAGAGCGCGGAGAGCTACTCGACGGACGTGCTGACGCATGAGGCGATCTCGTTCATCGAGACGACCGGCGACCCCTTCTTTCTCGTCTACGCGCCGTACGCGCCGCACGCACCGGCCACTCCGGCGCCGCGCCACGAGGGCGCCTTCGCCCGCGTCCCGGCCTGGCGCCCACCGAGCTACGACGAGCTCGACGTCGCGGACAAGCCCGGCTGGCTTCGTGGCTGGCCACGCCTCACCGACAAGGACCAGGCCGCCGGAGACGCGCTTCGGCGTCGCCAGCTCGCGAGCCTCGTCGCGGTCGACGAGGGCGTCTCGGCGATCCTCGCCTCGCTTCGCCGTTCCGGGCGACTCGAGAACACGGTCGTCGTCTTCGCGTCCGACAACGGTCTCCTGTGGGGCGAGCACCGGCAGTGGAACTGGAAGGTCTCGGCCTTCGAGGAGAGCATCCGGATCCCGCTCGTCGTCCGCTACGACGCGCTCTCGTCGGGCGGGCGCCGTGCATCGCGGCTCGTGGCGAACATCGACGTCGCGCCGACGCTCGCCGAGCTCGCCGGGACGGCGGCGCCGGGCGCCGAGGGGGTAAGCCTCGTACCGCTCCTCTCGAACCCTCCGGCGATCCCGCGGCGCCTCCGGCGCCGCTTCCTGCTCGTCGAGCACCTGCGCGGCCGAAACCACGGGACGGCCGAGATCCCAAGCTACTGCGCGGTGCGCGGTACCCGGTTCAAGTACGTCGTGTACTCGACGCGCGAAGAGGAGCTCTACGACCTCGCCGCCGATCGCTTCGAGCTCGAGAACCGTGCCCGCGATCCCGGCCTGCGCTCGACGCTGTTCGCGCTTCGACGCGAGGTGAAGCGACGCTGCGACCCGCCGCCGCCGGGCTTCGGCCTCGGCTGGCTCTGCACGCTCGAGCCCGGGGGAGCGGGCCGCGTGCTCGTCGGGACGAAGGGGATGGACACGATCTGCGGAGGGCCGCGGGCCGATCGGATCCGTGCGCGGGCCGGCGACGACGTCGTTCGCGCGGGCGGCGGCGCCGACGTCGTC
>JALZFU010000364.1 GCA_030861385.1 Actinomycetota bacterium | reverse complement strand
CGTCGGAGCGGGCGCGGGCGGCTGTCCCTCGGGCCTAGGGCTGGCGGCCGGTCAGGCCGGCGGCGCCGGCACCGACGGCAGTCGCAGCCGCCGTTCCGGAGCGGGCAGCGCGGATGCGGACGATCCTCCGCGCACGGTTGTTCCCGATGTCGTACTCGGCCTTGCGGCCGTTCACGAACGCGGTGAGTCGCTTCCTCCCCGCCCTCGCCGCGTGCACACGAATCGACACGCCCACGGACGCGTTTTCGCGCACCCGGCCAAGGTTGCAGCGCACCCTCCGCTCGCGCACCGAGCAGCGGCCCTGCGCCGTCGAGGCGGCCATCGCGTGGAGCCCTCGCGGGATTCTGAGGGTCCACCTCGCGTTCGTCTCGTCGATCGTCCCGGTGTTTCGGACGCGAGCCGAGAGCGTGAACGTCCGACCCACCGTTCCCGTTCGGGCGCCCCCGAGCCTCGTCTTGAGGTCGGTTCCGAACCGGAAGATGTAGAGGCCGTAGTCGCGGTCGCTCGCGAGCGCGAAGAGGCGGCCGTCGCGACGGACGTTCAGCTCGACCCCCCAGAAGTCGTTGCCACCGACGTCGATGTAGTGGCCGACCTCCCGGAGCCTCCCGCCGCTGAAGTCGACGACCCGGAAGCCGGCCGAGTACCAGGCGACGTAGCCGACGTCTCCGGTCGGATCGGTCGTGATCTCGTGAACGGTGAGATCGCCGAACCCGCCGCCGGGGGACCCGGTCTGGAGGCCGGCGCCTCCGCTGAAGCGCGGATCAAGCGCCTCCGGGATCGCGTAGTTGTCGATGATCTCCATCGTGTCGGCGTCGATCAGGTGGAGGTAGCCCCACGCGTCGAAGACGCCGCCCCTCGCGGACACGCGCTCGCCCGTCGTCCCGATCGCCGGCATGTCGGGCGTGAGCGTCGACTCGGGCGGGTCGTACTCGGGCGCGTCGTTGAAGAGGAGATGCGTCAGGCGGTGTCCGATGCAGAGGCCGGAAGCAGTGCCGAGAACGTCGCTTCCCTGGCTACCGCAGATGAAGGCGTTCGGGAAGAGGCCGCCGCCGGCTCCGTTGTGGTGGTTTCCGATCAGGACGACCTGATAGCCCTTCTCCTCGCCCGTCCTGACCTTGTCAGAGAAGAAGCAGGGCTCCGGGGTTCCCCCTCGCAGGAGGACGAGGATCGGGACCTCGCCCGGATTGAGCCCGGTGATCGTCGAGGCCTCGGGGACCTCGACGCGGTCGTCGATCCCGTTTCCGTTCGCGTCCTGCCCCGGGCATCCGGTTCCGCCGAAGACCGTCGGTCCCGTCACGCCGTTCGGGAACTTCGTGGCGAGCTGAGCGGTCCACTCGAATTCGCCGGAAGCGTAGGGGCCGGCGTTCGGACCGCTCGTGACGGAGAGCGTCGGCCGCGAGACCGAGAAGTCCTCGTCGGCGCCGAGGATGTAGCGGACGTCACCGCACGGGAAGCGCGAGCGGACGCCCTCCTCGGGGCAGCGGTCCCACTCCGCCTCGTGCGCGTTCCCCTCCGGGAGCGGGATCCCGGTCAGCGGGTCGACCGCCGGGTAGTCGGAGTCCTTCAGGTAGACGGGATTCGCGGGGTCGTCGACGTTCAGGACGACGAACCCGGCGTCCCAGTAGGAAAGGAGCATGAGCCAGTGCCCCTCGACCTTTCGCACGATCACGTCATGGAGGAAGGCGCTCTCGCCGAAGGCCATGTTGTCCTGCGCCGCCGGCCAGTCCGCAAGGCCCGTCTCCCTGATCAGGCGCGGGTTCCGCGGGTCGGTGATGTCCATGATGTCGACGTCGCTCTCGACGCCTTCCAGGTTGTCGACGAAGACGGCGTACGCCTTGTTCCCGGTGTCCCAGGCAAACACGCTGTGCGAGTCGTGGGCGAGCGGCGCCGTGAAGTCGGTATCGCCCTGGCCGATCGCAAGCGGAACGGGCGCGGCCGGATGGGTGACGTCGTAGATCGAGATACCGCCCTGGCCACCCTCGGCACACGTCTCGTTCGAGGCGACGAGCACGTTGCCCTTGTACGCGGGCGTGGTGAGGCGAAGCGCGTGCATCCCCTCGGTCAGGTAGCTACCCGCGGGGGCGGAGACGAACGTCAACTGCTTCGGCCGGCGCGGATTCGAAATGTCGACCGACCAGAAACCGCCGGGACACCGAACCGACCACGCGGCGAGGTAGGCGGTGTTTCGGTACGTCGCGACGTCGGCGACGCGACCGGGAACGACGCCGCTTAGCCGAAGCTTCCCGACGAGATCGACGTTCGCGTGCGACGGCGGCAGGTGCCCGGTCATCGGGCCGTGGTGCGCCGCGTCGGGGTCTGCCATGTTCGTGTCGCCGGCGTTGTCGACGACGCCCTTCGCGTCTGTACGCGTGAGTGGTCGCTGCTGCTGACTCGCCCCCGAGGCTGACGCGACCGCCGTCAGCGCGAGCGCGAGGGCAGCAAGCAAACCAACGAGGCGCTTGCTCATGTTCTCCCCTCTGTTCGCTGGCCGTCCCCTTGCTACAGGCCTGGGAACTTATGCACAAAAGAGAAATGAAGTCAATCGGGTTTTTGTCACAAATGCAGGAGATTCCGGCGGCGCGAAGACAATGCCCGCCCGCGCCCCGAGCAAGAGCATGCGACCGCTCGCGAAGAGGGGGAGACGGGTTTCGCCGCGTTCCTCGCGGGTAGGAGTGCGAGCCTCATGCCGGCGATCGGCTATGCGCTCTCGAGCGAGGAGCATCCTCCGAACGACCTGGTCGCGTTCGCCCGCCGGGCCGAGGAGGCCGGCTTCACGTACGCGCTGATCTCGGACCACTTCCACCCGTGGGTCGGGGCGCAGGGCGAGAGCCCGTTCGTCTGGGCGACGCTCGGCGGGATCGCGCAGGCGACCGAGCGGCTTCGCCTCGGCACCGGCGTCACATGTCCGACCATCCGGACGCATCCGGCGATCATCGCCCACGCGGCCGCGACGATCGGCGCGATGATGCCCCGCCGCTTCTTCCTCGGCGTCGGGACGGGGGAGAACCTGAACGAGCACGTGACCGGCGCGCGCTGGCCGTCCGGTGACGAGCGGCTCGCCATGCTCGCGGAGGCGATCGAGGTCATCCGGCTCCTCTGGCGGGGCGGGCAGCAGACCCACCGCGGCGAGCACTACACCGTCGAGGACGCCTGCATCTACACCCGTCCGGAGGAGCTTCCGCCCATCGTCGTCGCGGCCGCGAAGCCGGGGGCGGCCGAGCTCGCGGCGCAAAACGACGGGTTCATCGGCGTCTCGCCCGAGGCCGAGCTCGTCCAGCGCTTCGAGCAGGCGGGCGGTGCCGGTAAGCCGCGGTACGGCCAGGTCACGATCTGCTGGGCGGAACGCGCCGAGCAGGCGAAGCAGACGGCCTACGAGGTGTGGCCGAACGCGGGGGTCAAGGGCGAGCTCTCGCAGGAGCTTCCGAACCCAGAGCACTTCGAGCAGGCGGCACAGATGGTGACGGCGGACGACGTCGCCGAGTCGGTCGTCTGCGGCCGCGACGCCGGCCCGGTGATCGAGCAGATCGACGCGTATGCGGAGGCCGGCTACGACCACGTCTACATCCATCAGGTCGGCCCCGACCAGGAGGGGTTCTTCCGCTTCGCCGAGCGGGAGATCCTCCCTCGGTACTCGAGCTAGCGGCGCTCGTACGGCGCTCGGAAGACGCGGTACGCGGCCGCGCCGGCGGCGACGAGGAGGATCGCGGGAACGAGAAAGAGGGTCGGAACCCACGACGGGGCGTCCTCCGCCGTCAGCGCGATCACGACCGCGAGGAACGAGACGAGCCCGACCGCGCCGAGCGCCATCGCGACGGCGTACGTCGGGCGGTCGACCGGCCCGGTCGCCCGGCCGGGATCCGACGACGGACGGAGCTCCGCAGGGAGCTCCGTTAGGCGAAGAGCGTCCGCGTCGCCGTCCTCGACGCCCTTCTCCGGGTCGAGCTCGAGCGCCTGTGCGACGGCGTCCTCGCCCAGCCGAAGGCGCACGGCGAGCGCCTCGTGGTCGACGCGCTCGACAGCCGACCAGGGGACGGCGCGGACGTCGTGGCTGAGCGGCGGGTTCCCCCGCTCGACCGCGAGGAGGAGCTCGTCCTCGCGGCAAAGGAGCGTCTGCACTTTGCCGACCCGCGCGCCCGCCGCCGCCTCGACGACGTACTCCTCGAGTCCCGTCGCCGGCGCGCCAGCCGGCGGCACCTGGTACGTCCAGCCCGCGCGTGCCACGGGCGGCTGGTACCCGGCTACCGCGGATACAATGCCTCCCGCGCGGGGGCGTAGTTCAGCTGGTTAGAACGCCGGCCTGTCACGCCGGAGGTCGCGGGTTCGAGTCCCGTCGCTCCCGTTTTTAGAAGTACCTGCAAACGGGCAAGTTCTACCGTGACGCACGGCTCGCCGAAGGCGCGTACGTGGCCCACTCATGGCCCGAACAACCGGAGCAAGGTGCGAATCGGAGCGTCTCAACGGGGTTCATCGTGGGCGGCGTGATCTTCGGCGACAAGCTTGCTCGCGAGCAGACCGTGACGGTCCGGATGCCCGCGACGATGCAGATGTCGTCAGGGACGATGGGCAAGGCGGCGCAACCAGCCGCGAATGTGAAGACGCTCAACATCGTTCACATGCGGCGTGGCTGTCACG
>JALZFU010000324.1 GCA_030861385.1 Actinomycetota bacterium | reverse complement strand
CCCGTGAGGCCCCGCGACCCGCCGACGACGACGACGTAGCCGGCGCTGTACTTGTTGTCCTCGGGGCCGCGGCGCGGCACGGCGGCGAGGATCTCGGCGGTCACGCGCCGGTGCCGCGTGGCGACGGGATCGAGACCGATGTCTGCCACCTCCACCTCGCCCGCGTGGAAGCGTCCCGGCCCGACGGCGAGCCCCACCTTGGGCGCGTGGAACGTCACCGTCAACGCCGCCCGGACGGCGGCCCCCGCCACGACGCCGGTGGAAGCGTCGACGCCCGACGGCAAGTCGACGGCGACCGCGGGGACGCCGAACCCGTTCAGCTCCTCGATCCGCGCGGCAGCGTCCCGTCGCGGCGGGCCCGAAAACCCCGTCCCGAAGAGCGCGTCCACGACGACGTCCGCCTGCCCCGGCGACTCGGCGAACGGGACGCTCGCTTCCCTGGCGCGGCGGAGGTTCTCGGCGGCGTCGCCCGCGAGCTTCTCCTCGGGGCCGAGCAGGAAGACGTGGGCGTCGCGGCCGGCGGCGCGCAGCCGTCGGGCGACGACGAGTCCGTCGCCGCCGTTCGCTCCCGTTCCGCACCAGACGGCGAAGCGGCGCGCCTCGGGGAAACGCGCGAGGGCGGCTTCCGCCGTCGCGGTTCCGGCGCGCTCCATGAGACCGAGCGTCGGCCCGCCGTACGCCTCCTCGGCCGCGCGCATCTCGGCCGCGGTGTAGAGCGGCTCGAAGACGCTCAAGCCGGATCGGCGACGACGGCGATCGCGGCCGCCAGTTCTCGCGAGTGCGTCATCGAGAGATCGATCCGCGCCGCCCCGACGCGCTCACCCCACACCCCCGTCCAACCGGTGAGCGAGACGCCCGGCTTCGGGCGCCCGGAGATCTCGACCTCGCGCCAGCGCCACTCGACGCCGCAGCCGAGCGCCTTCCCGATCGCCTCCTTCCCGGCGAAGCGCGCGGCGTAGTGCTGCGCCGGATAGCGCCGTGCGTCGCAGTACGCACGCTCGGCCTCGGTGAAGACGCGCTCTCGAAATCCGCGCCGTCGCAGGGCCCGCTCGACCCGGGCGATCTCGATGAGGTCGACGCCGATCCTCACCTGCGCGATTCTGCCCGAGCCGCGAACCAGGCGGGAACGTCGGCGACCGAGTCGAGGACGGCGTCGGGCTCCACCTCGGCGGCGGCAAGGGACTCGTCGCGAAACTTCCCGGTCCGCACGAGGACGGCCGCAAGGCCGGCCCGCTTCGCTCCCCCGACGTCGGCCTCGACGTCGTCCCCGACCATCGTCGCCTCGCCCGGCGCCGCGCCGAGCGCTGCGAGAGCGGACTCGAAGTAGGCGCCGCTCGGCTTCCCGACGACCTCCGCCTCGACGCCGGCGGCGTACTCGAGCCCGGCGACGACGGCGCCGGCGTCGAGGAGCGCGCCGCGCGCCGTCTCCCACCAGCGATTCCGGTGGAGGCAGACGAGCCGAGCGCCGTTTTGGAGCTCGGCGAACGCGGCGTTCAGCCGCCTCCACGCGAACGTCGTGTCGGTCTCGTCCGTCTCGTCCGCACCGCCGACGAGCACGACCTCCGCGTCCCGCTCGACGAGCTCGACGTGGCGCGCGAGGTCCTCGTGGATCGCCGGCATCGCGAGCGGAAACACCCGCGCGCCGGCGAGGAGCCGCCCGGCGGCGAGCGGCGTCGTCTCGATCTCGTCCTCGGCGACGTCGAACCCGATTCCCGCGAGCTCCGAGGTGAGTCTCCCCCGAGGTCGCGTCGTGTTGTTCGTGACGAGGCGAAGCGCATGGCCCGCCTCGCGGAGCGCGCGGACGGCCTCCGCGGCGCCGGCGATCGGGGTTCCGGAGACGTGCAGGACGCCGTCCACGTCCAGGAGAATGACGCCCATCCGCCACGAGTCTATTGCCGTCTCGACGCGACTCGCGATCCCGCTTTCCGAGATCGAGCTTCGAACGTCGCGCTCGAGCGGACCCGGCGGTCAGCACTCCCAGAAGACGGAGACGCGCGTCGAGGCGGTCTTCGACGTGGAGGCCTCGGCGACGCTCTCGGAGGCGCAGAAGCGCCGCCTGCGCGAGCGCGCGGGCCCGGTTGTCCGCGCGGTCGCCCAGGACGAGCGGAGCCAGGCGCGAAACCGCGTGCTCGCTCTCGCCCGCCTCGCGGCGGCGATCCGGGACGGCCTCCGAACCGAGCGGAAGCGAAGGCCGACCGCGCCGACGGCCGAGTCCCGCGAGCGGCGGCTCGCCGAGAAGCACCTGCGCGGCGAGACGAAGCGCCTCCGACGCCCACCCGCGGGCGAGTAGCGTTATTCCACCGTGACGGTTTTCGCCAGGTTGCGCGGCTGGTCGACGTTCATGCCGCGAAGACGGGCGATCCGGTAGGCGAGGAGCTGGAGCGGCACGACGGCGACCGCTGCCTGCAGGAGGGGGTGTGTCCGCGGCACGTAGATCACGTCGTCCGCGTGGTGCTGGATGTCCTCGTTTCCATCCGTCGCGATCGCGATCACCGAGGCGCCCCGCGCCCTCACCTCTTGCATGTTCGAGACGACCTTGTCGTAGACAGGCGAGTCCGTCGCGATGCAGACCACGGGCGTCCCCGCGCCGAGGAGCGCGATCGGGCCGTGCTTCATCTCGCCCGCCGAGTACGCCTCGGTCGGGATGTACGAGATCTCCTTCAGCTTGAGCGCGCCCTCGAGCGCGACCGGAAGCCCGACATGGCGCCCGAGGTAGAGGAAGAAGTCCTCGTCGTAGTGTCGCTGTGCGACCTCCTCGATCGGGTGGCCGCCGTCGAGGAAGGCGTCGATCTTCGCGGGCAGCGCTCGCACTTCCGAGAGGAGGCCGGCGACCTCGTCCGCCGAGAGCGCAGCACGCGCCTGCGCGAGCTTGAGCGCGACGAGGAAGAGGAGAGAAACCTGGGCGGTGAACGTCTTCGACGCGGCAACGGCCATCTCCATGCCGGCCCGCGTGTAGAGGACGCTGTCGACCTCGCGCGTTATCTGCGTCCCCTGGAGATTCGTGATCGCGAGCGTCCGGGCACCGAGCTCGCGAGCGAGGCGAAGCGCGTGGATCGTGTCGCGGGTCTCGCCCGACTGGGAGATGCCGACGACGAGCGTCCCGTCCGGGAGGACGGGGTCTCGGTACCGCCACTCGCTCGCGATGTCGAACTCGTACGGGACGCGCGCCCAGGCCTCGACGGCGTAGCGACCGACGACGCCTGCGTGGTAGGCCGTTCCGCTCGCGAGGACGAGGACGCGCGAGAGGCCGCGGAGCTCGGCGTCGGAGAGCCCGAGCCCGTCGAGGCGAAGCGCATCCCCGTCGACGTGCGCCTCGATCGTGCGAGCGACCGCGATCGGCTGCTCGAAGATCTCCTTCAGCATGAACGTCTCGAAGCCGAGCTTCTCGGCCGACTCGTCGTCCCAGTCGACGATGATCTCGTCACGCTGGCGCGGCTCGTTCTCGACGGAGAGGAAGCGCGCGCCCTCGGGCGTGATCGCGACGACCTCGCCGTCCTCGATCAGCTTGACGCGGATCGTCTCCCGCTGGAAGGCGGCGATGGACGAGGCGAGGAACGTCTCGCCATCGCCCACCCCGACGACGAGCGGGCATTGGAGG
>JALZFU010000314.1 GCA_030861385.1 Actinomycetota bacterium | reverse complement strand
GTCGGAGGACGTTCGACGTATCGAGACCCGGCATGGGCTCTCGGATCGTCGACGAGGTCACGAAGACGATCGACGCGCCTTCGACGAAGGACGGGAGGAGCTCCCGGAGCAGCCGAATCGGTCCGTGCACGACGAGCTCGAACGAGGAGAGCCAGTCGTCGTCGGAGAGCTCGAGCGCATTTCCCGGCGGTGGGCCGCCGTGGTTCACGAGCACGCCGTCCAGGCGCCCCCCGAGCTCGTCGCGCACGGCGGCAGCGACCCGCTCGGGTGCGCCGGGATCGGCAAGATCCGCCGCGCAGGCGCTCGCGCGTTCCCCCAGCTCGTCGACCGCGGCGCGGAGCGCTTCCTCGTCGCGGGAGACGGCGAGAACGCGGGCGCCGTCGCGGACGAGCTCCTCGGCGACGGCGCGGCCGAGGCCCTTGCTCCCCCCTCCCACGACGTACGTCCGCCTGGCGAGACCGAGATCCATCGGGCCGCCATTAGAACGGTGTTGACGCCCGGTCGCAAGGCGTTTGGCCGCCTCCGCCGGCCGGTACGTGAAGGGAGGACCGCAAGCGACCGAGGAGGTCCCGATGGCGAATGAGTTGCAGGGGAAGAAGATCGCGTTCCTCGCCACCGACGGCGTCGAGCAGGTCGAGCTGACGGAGCCGTGGAAGGCGATCCAGGAAGCCGGCGCCGAGGTCGAGCTCGTCTCGCTCGAGGCGCGCGAGATCCAGGGCGTTAATCACACGGAGAAGGGCGACACGTTCCGTGCCGACAAGGCGGTCTCCGACGCTGACCCGACCGACTTCGACGGCCTCGTCCTCCCGGGCGGCGTCGCGAATCCCGACTGCCTGCGGATGAACGAGGATGCGGTCCGGTTCGTGCGTTCGTTCTTCGAGGAGGGAAAGCCGGTCGGCGCGATCTGCCACGGCCCATGGACGCTCGTCGAGGCCGACGTCGTGAAGGGCCGGACGGTGACGTCCTGGCCGTCGCTCCGGACGGACATCCGGAACGCCGGCGGCACGTGGGTCGACGAGGAGGTGCACGTCGACGCCGGTCTCGTGACGAGCCGGAAGCCCGACGACATTCCGGCGTTCACGAGGAAGCTCGTCGAGGAGCTCGCCGAGGGCGTCCACGCGAGGCAGCGCGAAGCAACTCGCCAGACGGCCGGCGTCTAGGGCCCGATCCCGCAGACGGGGCCCGGCCGCACGCCGGCCCCCTTCCGTCTAGATCGGCGCGGCCGCCGGCTCGACGCGGCGACGCGCAGGCGCGGGAGGCAGCATCATCGCGACGAGGAGAGCGAGGGCCGGGCCGGCCGCCGTCGCGACGACGGCCGCGTCGATGTCGACGGCGTCCGCCACGGTTCCGAGCGAGAGCGCCGCGATGCCGCCAAGCCCGATCGCCATCCCGATCGAGAGGCCGGAGGCCATCCCGACCCGGCCCGGCATGTACTCCTGACTCATCACGAGGCTGACGCCGAAGGTTCCGATCACGGCCGCGCCCGAGAGGACGAGCGCGATCGCGCCGAGGAGGCCGCCGGCGAGCGCGTAGACGAGGATGAGAGGCGTCGCGAGCGCGAAGCTCGCAACGAGGATGCTCCGCCGCCCGAAGCGATCGGCGAGCCGCCCACCCGCGAGCGTCCCGACGGCGCCGGCGAGGAGGAAGAACGCGAGGAGACGCGTCCCGTAGCCGGCGCTGTTCCCGCGGGCGATCTCGTAGAGCGGGACGAAGGTGAAGAGGCCCATGTGAGCGACGCTTCGCAGCCCGACGACGACGAGGAGGAGGGCGAGGCCTCCCGTGCTTCCGCGGGCCCCGCGCGTCTCGGCGAGCGTCTCGTCGCTCGGGGCGAACGTCGCCAGCCGGGGGAGGGCGAAGAGAAGTGCCGCTGCGACAACGAGGCCGGGGAGCGCGATCAGGACGCCGCCGTCGAGCCCGAGGCCGAGCGTAAGAATCGCGAACGACGCGACGAGGGGCCCGAGCGCGAAGCCGACGTTCCCGCCGACCGAGAAGTACGCCATCCCGCTCGCCCGGCGCCCGCCGCTCACGTAGCTCGCGAACTTCGACCCCTCGGGGTGGTAGGCGGCGACTCCGAGACCGGCGGCGAGGACGCAGAGGACGACGAGCGGATAGTGGGGCGCGAGGCAGGCCGCCGCCATTCCGATCCCGGAGAGGGCGACGCCCGCGGGAAGAAGCCAGAGCGCCCCGCGCGCGTCCGACCAAAGCCCGAAGGCAGGCTGGATGATCGAGGACGAGATCGTCCCGGCGAGAACGAGAGCGGCCGCCAGCGTGTACGTGAGGTCGAACTTGTCGACGAGAAACGGCAGGATCGCCGGGAGCGATCCCTGCGCGAGGTCGGTGGCGAGGTGTCCCGAGGAGAGCGCGAGCATCGCCTTCCGGTGCACGCCGGCCACGAAAGGCGAGGATAGCGGCGGATTCCCGGTGTCCGGCCTAGGGCGCGTACCGGGCGACGAGCGCGTGCGCGAGCGCCCATTGGAGGCGGACGATCTCGAGCCGGTTTCGCTCCAGCTCTCCTCCCGCGGTCGCCGCGCGCAGCCCCTCGCGCTCACGCAGAAGCCCCCCGAGGCGATCCTGGAGGGCTTCCACTGAGAGAGGGTGCCCGCGAGGGGAGGGTGCGGACGGAGAGGGTAGAGCCGCGCTCATCGCGCATCCCGGGTATCGGCGCACCCGAGGCCCGCCTTTAGGGTCAGTCCCTCGTTCGGGCGTCTCGGCTAGCATCCCCTCCCCGATGGACGTCGCAGTCGAGACGTCGCCGCACGAGGTCGAAGCGGACGTCCTCGCGTTTCCAGTCGCGGAGCCGGTCGAGCTTCCACCCGCCGCCCGCGACCTCGACAGGCGAGTCGGCGGGCGCCTCGCACGGCTCGTCGAGGACGGCGAGCTGACGGGGTCCCGCGGGTCGCTCACGCTCCTCCACACGCTCGACCAGCTTCCGGCGCGCCGGCTCGCGGCGGTCGGGGCGGGAAGCCGAGCCGAGTTCGATTCGGACGGGCTGCGCTCGGCGGCAGCGGCCCTCGCGACCCGCGCCGGCGGGATCGGCAGTCGCACGCTCGCCTGGCTCGTCGAGTCCGATGGATCGGCACTCTCGGCGCCCGAGCAGGTTCGCGCAGTCATCGAGGGAGTCGTCCTCGGAAGCTACGACGCGGGCCGCTGGAAGACGGACGGCGATCGTCCTCAGCCCGTCGCCCGCGTCGTCCTCTGCGGAGCCGACGGCGCGGACGTCGAGGCGGCCGCCCGCGAGGCGAGGGTCGTCTCGGAATGGACGAACCGCTGCCGTGACATCGTGAACGCCCCGCCGAACGAGCTTACTCCCGCTCGCCTCGCCGAGGTCGCGAAGGAGGTCGCGACGGGGTCTCGCGCGCTCGCGTTCGAAGCGCTCGGGCCCGAGGAGATCGAGGGCGCCGGCATGGGGGCGTTCGCGACGGTCGCGCAGGGAAGCGACAACGCGCCCCGTCTCGTCACTCTCCGCTACGAGCCCGCCGCCGCCGCTGACGACATCGTGCTCGGGCTCGTCGGGAAGGCGCTCACGTTCGATGCCGGCGGGATCTCTCTGAAGCCGGCCGACAACCTCGACGAGATGAAGTCGGACATGAGCGGCGGGGCGGCGGTGATCGCCGGGATCGCCGCGGTCGCCGAGCTCGGCCTCCCGATCCGAATCGTCGGCGTCGTCCCCGCCTGCGAGAACATGCCGGGTGGCCACGCGTACCGCCCGGGCGACATCGTGACGGCGGCGAGCGGGGTCACGATCGAGGTCACGAACACGGATGCCGAAGGGCGGCTCGTCCTCGCCGACGCGCTCTGGTACGCCCGCGGGCAGGGCGTCACGCACCTCCTCGACTTCGCGACGCTCACCGGGACGATCCAGGTCGCGATGGGCGACTTCTACGCCGGCCTCTTCGGAAACGACGCCGAGTGGGTCGCGCGCGTCCGCGACGCGGCCGAGGCGAGCGGCGACCACGCTTGGCCGATGCCGCTCCACAGGTCGTACGCGCGCCATCTCGAGTCGCTCTTCGCGGACGTCAAGAATTGCCCCGAGAAGAGACGCGGGTCGTCGATCATCGCGGCGCTCTTCCTCGAACGGTTCGCCGGCGAGGGCCCCTGGGCGCATCTCGACATCGCCGGGACGGCGTTCCTCGACCGCGGCCGCGACTACTACCCCCGCCTCGGCGCGACGGGCTACGGCGTCCGGCTGATCGCCGAGCTCGCCCGCCGGTTGACGCGGTAGGATCGAGGCGAGCGGCGCCGCGCGGCAGGAGTCGCGAGGGGCGATAGCCTCTCCGGCGCTCATGGACTACGACGTCTCGGAAGAGCACGAGCTCCTTCGCCGAACGGTTCGCGACTTCGCCGAGCAGCGCATCCGGCCGGTCGCGGAGGAGCTCGACCGCGAGCACCGCTTCCCCTACGAGATCGTCGCCGAGCTCTCGGAGCTCGGCCTCATGGGCATCCCGATTCCCGAGGAGTACGCCGGAGCGGGCGGCGACACGGTCGCCTACGCGATCGCGATCGAAGAGCTGACGCGCATCGACTCCTCAGTCGCGATCACGGTCGCCGCGCACACCTCGCTCGGAACCATGCCGATCTACCTGTACGGAAACGAGGAGCAGAAGCGCGCGTGGCTCCCGGAGCTCGCGTCGGGACGGAAGCTGGCCGCGTTCGGCCTCACCGAACCCGGCGCCGGCTCGGATGCGGGCGCGACCCAGACCCGGGCCGAGCTCCGCGACGGGCGCTGGGTCGTGAACGGCTCCAAGATCTTCATCACGAACGCGGGCACGGACATCTCCGCCTGCGTCACGATCACCGCGCGCACGGGCGACGGCGAGATCTCGAACCTGATCGTCCCGGCGGGAACGCCCGGCTACGAGGTCTCGGAACCGATGGAGAAGATGGGCTGGAACGCGTCCGACACGCGCGAGCTCTCGTTCCAGGACTGCGCCGTCCCGGCGGAGAACCTCCTCGGACCGCGCGGCGCCGGCTTTCGGCAGTTCCTCGAGATCCTCGACGGCGGCCGGATCTCGGTCGCGGCGATGGGCGTCGGCCTCGCGCAGGGAGCGTACGAGATGGCGTTCGCGTACGCGAACGAACGCCAGGCCTTCGGCGCGCCGATCGCGAAGCTCCAAGCCGTCCAGTTCAAGCTCGCCGATATGGCGACCGAGATCGAGGCGGCGCGGCAGCTCGTCTACAAGGCGGCCTGGCTAAAGGACCAGGGGCGCCCGTTCGGGCAGGAGGCGGCGATGGCGAAGCTCTACACCGGCCTTGTCTCGAGCCGGGTCGTGAACGACGCGCTCCAGATCCACGGCGGCTACGGCTACATGGACGAGTTCCCGATCTCGCGTTTCTACCGGGACCAGAAGGTGCTCGAGATCGGCGAAGGGACGAACGAGGTTCAGCGGATGGTGATCGCCCGCCACCTCGGCCTCTAGCTCTTCCACGGCCGATCGGGAGACGAGGCCGGTTCCCGTTCCCGGCCGTCGGGCGTCAGCGGAGGCGGACAACCTCGTAGCCCCACTCGCGCATCCTCGTGAGGACGGCCGCGCAGTGGTCGTCGTCGCGCGTCTGGAGCGTCAGCTCGACCGCGGTGTCCGAGAGCGGCATCTTGAGCCCCTCGCGCTGGTGCTGGACGGCGATCACGTTCACGCGCTCGTCGCCGAGAAGGGTCAGGAGCTTCGCGAGCTCGCCGGGACGGTCCGGCACGTGCGTTCTGACGACGAGGAAGCGGCCTGCCTGCGTGAGGCCGTAGCGCGCCACCTCCATCAGCAGGCTCGCGTCGATGTTTCCGCCCGAGAGGAGCGCGCAGGCCGGTTCGTCCCCTTCCACCTTCCCCGAGAGAAGCGCGGCGACCGGCGTCGCGCCCGCGCCCTCGACGACGAGCTTCACCCGCTCGAGAAGGAGGACGATCGCGCGCGCGATCTCGTCCTCGGTGACGGTGACGACGCCGTCGAGGAGCTCGGCGAGGATTGGCCCGGTCATGTCACCCGGCTTCTTCACGGCGATCCCATCCGCGATCGTGAACGAGGCGAGGGGCTCGCCGGCGAGCGGAGCGACGTTCGCCGCCTGCACCCCGACGATCCGCACCTCGGGCCGAGCCGCCTTCAGCGCGAGCGCGATCCCCGAGGCGAGGCCGCCACCGCCGACGGGAACGGTCACGACCGCGACGTCAGCGAGCTCGCGAGCGTCGGCGAGTTCGAGCCCGAGCGTCCCCTGCCCCGCGATCACCGTCGCGTCCTCGAACGCGTGGACGAGGGTCGATCCGGCGACGACGCGTTCCCGGCACGCCTCGTGCGCCGCCTCGAAACCTTCGCCGACGAGGACGACCTCGGCCCCGTAGCTTCGCGTCGCGTCGACCTTCGCCATCGGCGCGTCCTGCGGCATGAAGATCGTGGCCGCGATACCGGCCTCGCGGGCCGCCCATGCGACCGCTTGCCCGTGGTTTCCGGCGCTCGCCGCGACGACACCGGCCTCGCGCTCAGCCTCGGTTAGGGTCGCGATCTTGTTGACCGCTCCCCGGATCTTGAACGACCCCGTGCGCTGCAGGTTCTCGGCCTTCAGGAAGACGGGCCGTCGGGCGAGGCGGCCGAGCGTCTCCGACGAGTAGACGGGGGTGACGCGCGCGACGCCCTCGAGGCGCGTGCGCGCCTCCTCGATGTCCGCGAGGCTCGGGGGCCTAGCTGTCCGGGACGGAGTCGCTGTCAAGGTGGAAGACC
The DNA here is from genome assembly GCA_030861385.1 of Actinomycetota bacterium. Lineage (GTDB taxonomy): Bacteria > Actinomycetota > Thermoleophilia > Gaiellales > Gaiellaceae > JALZFU01. The sequence goes on along the minus strand of JALZFU010000314.1, from coordinate 6,923 downwards.
GTTTTCATGATCTCGCGAACGGCCGTCAACGGGTCGAGCTTGCGCCTCTTCACCTCGTCGAGGAGGCGGCGAAGGTCGGCGTCGTCCGCCACGGCTCGCTCGAGATGAGACTTTGCCCGCGCACTCGCGACCGCGAACACCTCGGCCGCGAGGCTCTCGGCTCGGCGTTCGGCGAGGAGGCCCGCGTCCTCGAGGTGGCGGCGGTGCGCGCCGACCGTCTCCCAGAGCTCCTCGCTCCCCTCGCCGCGAACCGCCTCCGTGAGGACGATCGGCGGCCGCCAGTCTCGCTCGCGGTCGAGGGAGAGGATCGAGCGGACCTCGTTCGCCATCGTCTTCGCGGCGGGGTGGTCGCGCTTGTTGACGACGATCACGTCGGGGATCTCCATGATCCCGGCCTTGAACGCCTGGATCGAGTCGCCGGAGCCGGGCATGAGGACGAGGACGACCGTGTCCGCGAGCGCGACGATCTCGACCTCGCTCTGGCCCGTCCCGACCGTCTCGACGAAGACGACGTCCTTTCCGGCGGCGTCGAGTACGAGTGCGGCCTGCAGCGTCGCCTCGGCCACGCCGCCGACGTGCCCGCGCGTCCCCATCGAACGGATGAAGACGCCGGGGTCGAGGAAGTGGTCGGCCAGGCGGATGCGATCGCCGAGGAGCGCGCCCGCGGTGAATGGGCTCGACGGGTCGACGGTGATGACGCCCACGCTCGTGCCGTCCGAACGAACGCGGCGGATGAGCGAGCTCACGAGCGTCGACTTTCCCACCCCGGGGGGCCCGGTCATCCCGACCACGTAGGCGTGTCCCGTGTCCGCATAGATGTCGCGGACGAACTCGTACGCGAGCGGGTCTCCGTTCTCGATCAGCGTGATCGCGCGCGCGAGGGCGCGACGATCGCCGGCGCGGACTCCCTCGACGAGCGACTCGCGCGTCCACGAACCCACCTCAGGACACCTTCAGTCGACCCCGCCTCGGTTTCGGACGAGCAAGTTCGGGGCGGCGGAAACATCGCCGGTCACGGCCGCGGCGCGGCCGAGAGGGAGCGGGCGAACGCCGCCCCGAAGAGGTCGTTCTCCTCGGGCGTTCCGACCGTGACGCGAATCGCGCCCGGCGCGCCGAACGGCGCGAGCGGCCGGACGATCACGCCCTCGCGAAGGAGCGCGTCGAAGAGAGAGCGTGCGTCTTCCCCGACCTCGACGAAGAGGAAGTTCGCGACGGGCGGGGCCGCGACGCGAACCGGGAGCCGGGCGCAGATCGCCTCGAGCTGGGCTCGCCCGGCCGCTGTCGCGGCCCGGCGACGGGCGACCTCGGCCTCGTCGGCGAGGCTCGCAAGCGCGGCGTCCTGCGCCGGCTGGCTGACGTCGAACGCGTTTCGCACCTTCCGGATCGCCTGCGCGGCGTCGACCGGCCCGACGCCGTAGCCGACCCGGAGCGCGGCGAGCCCGTAGATCTTCGAGAAGGTCCGCAGGACGAGAACGCGTCGGCCGTCGCGCTTCAGGTACTCCTCGATGCCGTCCGGATAGTCCGACTCGTCGACGTACTCGAAGTACGCCTCGTCGAGGACCGTGAGCACGTGCCCCGGGACGCGCTCGAAGTACCCGTCGAGCTCCGCGCGCGAGACCATCGTCCCGGTCGGGTTGTTCGGGTTCGGCACGTAGACGACCTTGGTCCGCGGCGTCACCGCGTCGAGGATCGCCTCGAGGTCGTAGGCGTCGTTCGCGAGCGGGACGCGGACCGCCGTTGCGCCGAGCTTGATCGCGTCGAGCACGTAGCTCGGAAACGACGGCCATCCGCACACGACCTCGTCACCGGGATCGAGCACGGCCAGCGAGAGGTACATGACGACCGCGTCCGCGCCGGCCGCGAGGGCGACGTTCTCGGGGCCGACGCCGTGTTTCTCGGCGAGGGCGACGGCAAGGCGGTAGACGCTCCCGTCGGGATAGCGGTTCAGCGCGCCGATCCCGCGCTCGATCGCCTCCCGCGCGGCCGGGAACGGCCCGAACTGGCCCTCGTTCGAGGCGAGCTTGACGACGCGCGCGAGGCCGAGCTCGCGCTGCACCTCCCCGATCGGCTTCCCCGGCTCGTACGGGACGAGGGCGGCGATCGCCGGCCGCAGAAGCTCGTCGCGCGCCATCGGACGGAGCTTAGACGCCGAAGCCGATCCGGACGTCGACGGCGACCGCGGCCGCATTCCGCTAACGGGAGCGGCGAGGCGCTCGAGCGTGTCGGCGACTCGACCGCGCGCACCCTGGAACAGGCCGACGGCTGGGCGCGCCTCAGGGGTGACTCCGGGCGCGTCCCGACCGCCCCCGCCGATCCTCAATGGCGGCGGCGCCCCCCGCCTCGCGGCGGGCGGAATAGCGAGCCACTACCCTAGGCGCGTGGACGAGATCGGCCTCTTCCCGCTGCCGCTCGTGCTCCTCCCCGGCGAGCATGCTCCCCTCCACATCTTCGAGCCGCGCTACAAGGAGCTGATCGGCGAGTGCCTCGAGGACGAGGTCGATTTCGGGCTCGTCCTCGCGGACGACGAGGGGATGCGCCAAATCGGGACGCGTGCCGCCGTCGTCGAGGTGCTCGAGCGCTTCCCCGACGGACGGCTCAACATCGTCGTCGAGGGTCGCGACCGGTTCCGGCTCGTCGAGCTCACCGAGGGACGCTCCTTCGCGACCGCCGAGGTGGACGACGTGGAGGACGAGGGCGAGGACCCGACGGAAAGCGAGCGCGAGCGGTGCCTCGCGGCGTACGACCGCGTCGTCACTGCCGCGGACGCAGAGCTCGAGGAGCTCGACCGCGACGGCGACGACCTCGCCTTCCAGATCGCAGCGCGGATCGACCTCGGAACGGAGGCGAAGCAGGACCTCCTCGAGCTCCGCTCGGAGCGCGAGCGCATCGTCCTGCTCGCGGGTCTCCTCGAGCGGGCCGCCGAGGCCGTCGCGCGCGACCGCGAGATCAAGAGCCGGGCGGCGTCGAACGGCCGCGTCGAGGCGCTCTGACGGCGCGGCATACGCGGAACGCGTGCACGCCGGCTCCCGTGCGCCCCGTTTCGGCCGGCCCCCGCTAGGGGCGCCTGACGCCGTGGACGGGGCGACCGGCCGCCTCCCAGGCGTAGTACGAAGCGCTCGGGCCGAACTCCGGCCGGTACTCGACGATCTGCGGGTTCCGGCCGACCTCCTTTGCACGCTGCGCGTGGCGGAGCAGGTTCGGGTCGTCGCGCAGCTCCCAGACGAGCACGAGGTGCGCGGCCGTCATGAACTCGGCGACGAAGTCGCACCCGGCCGCGGGACAGGCGAAGGGGTCCGTCTTCACGCAGAACCAGCCGGCGTGGTCGCCCCCGCCCTCGTCCGTCCAGAGCGCCTCCTCCTCGGCGAGCTCCGGCTTGGTGACGACGACGCCGCGCTCCTCCTTCGGAATCGCCGGCTCCGTCACTTCGCTCGGATCAGGTTGCCGTCGGGGTCGAGCTCGACGAAGTGCTCGGCCTTTCCCTCGCGATAGGCCGAGCATTGGTTCGCCGCGTCGTCGTCGACGGGGCGGCGGGGGTCGTGCGCGACGTCGACCACCCAGTTCGAGCTCGGATCCGGGAGCGGGTTCGCAATGCACGGACCGCGCCGGAAGTCGGTCCCCGCGAGGCGCTCCTTCTCGTACGCCGCCCGCGCGGCCGCGATCGCCGCGTCCTTCTCGGCTTCGTCGACGCCGCCGCAGCCGGCGAGGGCCCCCGCGAGGAGGACGGCGAGCACAACCCTTCTCATGTGATCTCCTTCGCCATCAGGACGGCGTCGAGGAGCGCGCCGCCGCGGCGGTAATGCTTGCGGCGCAGACCCTCGCGCACGTAGCCGAGACGATCGTAGAGCGCGATCCCCGCCTCGTTGTAGGGGAACACGTGCAGCTCGATCTTGCGGACGCCGACCTCGCGAGCCCAGTCCTCGGCCGCCTCCATGAGCGCTCGGCCGGCACCGTGGCGGCGGAAGCGTCGCGCGACCATGAGCCCGACGTCGGCGACGTGGCGACTGGCCGGGTGGGGGTCGCGCGCGATCGAGAGGCGGCCGACGATCCCGTCGGGCGCCTCCGCCACGAGGACGGCGGCGTGCGCCGATCGTCGGATGGCGCGGAGATAGCGGCGCTCCTCGGCGGGCGTCCGCCAGTCGCCGTCCGTGATCAGCCACCCCTCGGGCTCGGAGCCCACCGCTCGCGCGAGGTCGACGAGGTCCGAGGCGTCTCCCGGCTCCGCGCGACGGATGCGGAAGGGGTGGCGCGCCTCGTTCACGCGACGACCAGGCCGGCTCCACCCCGACGAGGGTCCCCGGCCGCCTCGAGCTCGCCGTCAGCGCGAAGCGCGACCGCCGAGGCGCCGCCGAAGAACGGGTTGAGGTCGCCCCAGCGGACGACGTCGTAGCCGAGCCCCTCGAGGGCGTCCACGACCTCGGGTCGGACGCCTTTCTCGACGTGGAGGCGCTCGTCCTCCAGGTGGACGCGCGGCGCCGCGATCGCCTCCTCGACTCGCATGCCGTGATCGACGACGTTGACGACGATCTGGAGGATCGCGGCCCGCAGGCGGACCGAACCGGCACTCCCCACAACGAGCCTCGGGCGGCCGTCGGCGAGGACGAGCGAGGGGGACATCATGCTCGTGAGCCGGCGACCGGGTCTCGCGCGGACACGGGCCGGGTTCAGGTCCTCCTCGCCGAGCATGTTGTTGAGGTGGATCCCCGTCCCGGGGACGACGACGCCCGATCCCGATCCGGTCGACGCCGAGAGCGAGACGGCGTTTCCGGCCGCATCGACGACGCTTACGTGGGTCGTCGACGGGAGACCGACGGCATCGTGTGCCGGCATCCGGATGGCGCGACGGATGCGGAGCGCCGCCTCGTCGACGGTCGCGTCCGCGAGAAGGCGGGCGGCGAGGCCGCCGCGGTAGAGAGAGCTGGCGAAGGGCGCTCCCCTCGCGGCGGCGGCCTCGCGCATGACCTCCGCGAGGAGCGCGATCGCGGCGGCAGTCCCGGCGTCTCTCGGGGGCGCCGCGCGCTCGAGGATGCGAAGCGCGAAGGCGATCAGGACTCCGCCCGACGACGGCGGCGGGTTGGAGACGAACTCGCCATCCCGAAACGCCGCACGGACCGGCGCGCGAGCGACGACGCGGTAGGCGGCCAGGTCGTCCTCGGTGATGCGCCCTCCGAGCTCGCGCACGTGCGCCGCCACGCGGCGCGCGAGGTCGCCGCGGTAGAACCCCTCCGGCCCCTCCTCGGCGAGCTGCGCGAGCGTGGCCGCGAGCTCGTCCATCGGGATCCGTGCACCGGCGGCGATCGCGCCGTCCGCGCCGTAGACGCGACGTCCCTCGTCGCCTAGGCGGAGGATCGGGGCGAGAAGCGAGTGGAGAAGCGCCTGCGCGGGCGTCAGCTCGACGCCCTCGCGCGCAAGCTCGACGGCCGGCGCGACGAGCTCCGACCAGGGGAGGGTCGCGTAGAGGCGATGCGCCTCCGCGAGTCCGGCGACCGTCCCCGGGACGGCGCACGCGGCGGCGCCGACGAAGAAGCGCTGCACGTTTCGGGCGTCGAAGGCGATGTCGACGGACTGCATCTCGCCGGCGTCGACCCCGTCCGCGAGCCCGCGACCCGGCGTTGCGGCGAAGAAGTCGAGGACGCGGTCCCGCCGGTCGCGGGCGCGGTGGACGAGCATGAAGCCGCCCGCGCCGGGCCCGGTCAGCGGGCTCTCGGCCACCCACGAGACGAACGCGGCCGCGATGCATGCGTCGACTGCGTTCCCGCCCTCGGCGAGCACGCGCGCCCCCGCCTCGGCCGTGCTCGGATGGCCGGCGGCGATCGCGCCTTTCATGGTGTGAGCGTACCGCGCCGTGCCCTGCGGCCCGGCGCGCGCTCGTAACCGCCCTTACGAGCGCCTGAGGAAGCTCGGCGGCTCGAGCGTCTCCTCGCGGCGCTCGCCGCTCACCGACGCCGGCTCCGCCAGCGTCCGGCGGCCCGGCCGTCCGATCCCGGTGGCGACGACCGTTACCCAGACCTGGCCGGCCAGCCGCTCGTCGATCGTCGCGCCGAAGATGATGTTCGTCTCCTCGGTCGCGGCCTCGCGGATCGCCTCGGCGGCGTCGTTCACCTCGAGCAGCGTCAGGTCCTCACCCCCCGCGATCGAGAGGAGAATGCCGCGCGCTCCCACGATCTCCGTGTCGATCAGCGGCGAGCGGAGCGCCCGCTCGGCGGCTTCACGCCCGCGATTCTCCCCCGTGGCGAACCCGATTCCCATGAGCGCCGTTCCGGCGCTCGCCATGATCGTCCGGACGTCGGCGAAGTCGAGGTTGATGAGCCCCGGGGTGGTGATGAGATCGCAGATGCCTTGGACGCCCTGGCGAAGGACGTCGTCGGCGACGCGAAACGCCTCGAGCATCGAGGTCGACCGGTCGAGCACGTCGAGGAGTCGGTCGTTCGGGATGACGATCACGGTGTCGCAGACGGAGCGAAGGGCGTCGACCCCCTCCTCCGCCTGCTTCCGGCGACGGGAGCCCTCGAACCGAAACGGGACGGTGACGATCCCCACCGTGAGCGCGCCGAGCTCGCGGGCGATCCGGGCGATCACAGGCGCCGCGCCAGACCCGGTGCCGCCGCCCTCGCCGGCGGTGATGAATACCATGTCCGAGCCACGGAGGACGTGCTTGATCTGGTCGTACGCCTCCTCGGCCGCCCGCCGACCGACGTCCGGGTCGGCCCCCGACCCGAGCCCCTGGGTGAGCTCGCGGCCGACGTGGAGCTTGATCGGCGCGTCGCAGCCGCGGAGCTGCTGGATGTCGGTGTTCACGGCGATGAACTCGACCTGGGAGATCCCGGCCTCGATCATTCGGTTGACCGCGTTCAATCCGCCGCCGCCGACGCCGACGACCCGGATGACGGCGAGGTAGGAAGCGGACTCGGGCCGCGGCGCTCGCC
>JALZFU010000307.1 GCA_030861385.1 Actinomycetota bacterium | reverse complement strand
GAGCACCGTCACCTCCATCCGCGCGACGCCTGCGACGCCGACCGACACGGTCGTGACGTCGGCCTCCCCCCCGCTTCCGGAGAAGGGAACGCTTGCGATCAGGGCTCCGTTCGCCGCGAAGAGGTCGACGGATCCCGTCTCACCCGCCTCGAAGTCCAGCAGGTCGAAACTCTCGACCGTGACCGATCCCGGCCCGAACTGCGAGAAGTCGAACCGGTACACGCCGCCGCCGGGGTAGACGTTGGGATGGTCGACAATCCCGTCTCCATTCGCGTCCGTCAGGTTGGGAGCGATCGTGAGGACGTTGCCGAGCTCTGGTCGGTACATGTCCGGCTCGTAGCCACTACAGTCCTGCGGGCCCCCGCCACCGCAGGTCGCGTCGAAGACGATGGCCGCATTCGTCGCGACGGCGGGATCGGCGCTGGCGCCGTACACCGCAACCGACCCGCTCATCGGGGCGCCGCTCACGCCGGCGCCCGATGTCACCTGGTCGACGATCATCCCCTCGGGCAGCCCGTCGAAGTCGATCACGGCCGCGCTCTGCGCGAACGCGCCGGCCGGGACGAGGAGCGACGCGAGGATCGCCGCTACGACGGCGATGGGCGGCCGCAGTCTCTTGCGACCTCCGCTCGCGCGCCTATCGGCTGGCGAAAAGACGCGAAGTAAATCGTTCATTCTCCCTCTCCTTGACGGATACGTGACAGCGGAGCATCAGTGGCGAGCAGCGACTCGAACGGGATCGCGATACGCGGACACCGCCTCGCGCGCCCGGCGTGCAGCCCGCGCGTGGGCGCCGCTTGAGGCCGAGACCGGAGCGCAGCCGCGTAGCGCTCGAGAACACCGCAGAGTCTCCTTCGCCTGATTGCCGCTGGGGAACCCCCGTCTCGGGGGGACCCCTTGTCTCAAGAGTGTGCCCCAGAACGGCGACGAGGGCAACGCACGAGGCGGCAGATCCCCCAGACGGGGGATACAGCGGACGGCGGGACACGCCGACGGCGGGCTCTTCTCGGTCGTCTTCCCCCTCGCGATGCGGAGAGGCTGTCCTCCTTCTGGGAAACCTGGGAGGACTCGGGGGGCGTCGAGAAGACGATGGCCGCAGATCCGTCTCACGCGCGCCGGAGCATATCGTGAGAGGTGGACGGCGTCCAAAAGCGCGGGAACCGAATCACCGCGACGCGAACGGCGACGGCGGTTCCTCGCGCGCGCCAGGCGCACAACGTTGGTCGAGGGAGAGCGGAAGCCGAGAACCCAGTCGCGTCGTCTATTAGTTGGTGTGAAGAACGTCCGCGCCCTTCTTCATGAGTCCGCCCACGGTGCGCGCGCCGCCGTCGTCGGGACCCGCGAGGCGCTCGATCAGCGCGCGCGTCTCTGGACCGAGCTCGAGGCGAACCACGCTCGTGCTCGCGATGTGCGCCAACGTTTCGCGGGTCTTTTCGCCAAGCTCGAACTGAATCGTGAAGAGTCCCACTTGCCTCCTTCCCGTACGAGCAACGCACCGAGGTCCGCGTGGACGGAGCCAGTGCTCGCTCGCATCCTGTCCTCGAAGCAAGTGGCCGAAACCGAACGCGCAAGGCTATTTTGGGCGTGTCCCAGTAGGACTTTCCTCGAAATCACCTCTTTACGCGAACCGCCGATCCCGAGGGGAAGACGAGCTCAGCAACACGACTTGGGATGCTTCCCGGCGATTTCCCTGGAAACCGCCGCTTCCGCCTCCGCGCCGTAGGACTTGAGAGGGCGCGGGTTATGGAATCCGTATGGAATGACGCTAGAGCTCGGAGGCGGAAGCGCGGCTAGGAGGTATCGGGAGGCCGCTCGAGCGCGATGCAACCGCCGGGCGAATGAGGTCGTGGTCTCCGAGGCTCCCGGACGAACGAGTCAGGCGGCGGGTCTTCGAGGAAGAAGTCGCCGCAGTGGTGCTCACGACGCCACGGGACGAGAAAACGGAGGAAGCGCCGCAGCCGCCCGGGCGACCGACCACAGCTCATCTGGTGCCCACCGCCGTGAGCGTTTCGACTTCCGTCCCGCTCACCTTGATTCGGGGAACGTCACGGCTGCCGGCGCTTCCGCGGATCGGCCTGACGGAGCGCTCGCGGCGTGCGAGGGCGCGGCAGTTCCACTCGCGGCGTGGCCCGCCGCTCCCGAAAAGCAAAAGGCTGGCCCCGCAGTCGAACTCCGTTCGCCTAAGCTCCCCTCGCCTCGCGCGCGCTGCGCGTTGGTGGACTGCGGGGCTACGGCCGGGTCTGAGCACAGGGCCAGGTGGCCCCACCCTACACCATCCGGAGTCGAGCAGAGAGCGTGTTTCGTAATCGTTTTGGGAAGCGACGCGGCTTCCGCTCGCGCGTAAGCTTTTTGCGGTCGCGGTGCTTCGACCCGCGATAAAAGTCGCAAATTCCGAGCGATTCCGGTTCGGCGCTCGCAGCGACAGCCGAAATAGGCACGCCGGCCACTGGAGTCGAGGGATCGAGGAGGACGCGCCTAGCCGCAGGGATCGCGACTCCGTCCGGCTCCCCTGCCTGCTCGCCCTGCGCAAGCGCTCGCCTAAGTTCGACTAGACTGGCCGGCGCTCGCAGTGTTTCGGTGCGCACGACTCGCTGCCGGCATGCGCACGTCCGGGAAGACTCGCCCGACGAGGAACTCGCGGTCTTGGCCACGAAGAAGGAGCCTTCGGAGTGAAGTCGCCTGAAAAGCCGATCATCATCGTCGGCACTGGACGGTGTGGATCGACGATGTTTCAACGCGTGCTCGCGCGTCACAAGGATGTCGGATGGTTGTCGACCTTCAACGAAGTCTTCCCGTCGCAGCTCTGGCTTTCGATTTTCTCGAATTTGTACCGGGCACCCCTACCGGACCGGATCAAACACCTCACGTTCTTTCCGAAGCCGTTCGAGGCGTATGACTTCTGGGAGCACTACTTGCCAGACTTCAAGAGACGCAATCGGCCGATCACTGCTGACGACGTGCCCGCGGAAGCGATCGAGCCCGTGCGGCACGCGGTGACGGAGATTCTTCGATACCAGCGAAGAACGCGCTTCCTCGCCAAGGTAACGGGGTGGTCGAGAATGTCCTGCTTCGATCGACTCTTCCCGGATGCGGTGTTCGTCCACATACGGCGTGAGCATCGAGCCGTAGTCAGCTCGAAACTCCAGCGCGGGTGGCACGTGACCACCGCGTTCGGCACCGACGGGTGGCCCTGGGGCGACGTCCGCCCCGAGTACGAACGGGCCTGGCGGGCGCTTGGAGGGGGTCCGCTTCTCTCGGCCGCCCTCAAGACCCAGCTCGATCTCGACGACATCGACAAGGGGTTCGACGAGTTTCCCGATCGCTCGTATGAATTCCGATACGAAGACCTCATCTCGAGGCCGATGGACACTCTTCGAGCCGTTAGCGAGTTCTGCGAGCTCCGGTGGGATGCCGACTGGGAGCACGAAATTCGGTCGATCGAGTTCTTCGACACGAGAGATACGTGGAAGAAGCATCTCTCCGCCGAGGAAGGGGAGCGGGTGCTGAAGTTCTTTGCCCGAGTCGAACGCGCAAAGTCCGCTCCCTTGGGAACGGCGGTCGCCAACCGGGACTGGGTATAGGACCCGCCGAAGACGGGACGATGTCCCGTATCCCTGGGCCTACGCGCTATGCCGGGGGTGGGATTCGAACCCACACGGGCTCGCGCCCAGAGGATTTTAAGTCCCCCGCGTCTACCGTTCCGCCACCCCGGCCGGCAGCGTCAGCGACGTCGCGGTAAGCGGCGAACCACGCCTAGCCCCCGGGCTCGAGTTGACTCGGGCGGTACGGCTCAGGTCCGCGGAAGCGATAGTCGTCTCGGAAGTCGCTGAACGCCTCCTCGTCAAAACGGCTGCAGACGGCCAGATGGCCCTTCTGCGGCTCCGCGTCCGCCGGGTCGACCTCCTGCTGCTCGTCCGTGATCGGGGTCTTCCTCCCGGTCCAGGCGGCAAGCGTGATCTTGCCGCGGAGCGGCTCGGCCTTCGGGTCGTTGGGAAGCGGCGAGACGACGATGCCGGTTGGATCCTGGTTCCACCACTGAACGATTCGATCGATCGTCCGCTGCGAGACGTCCTTGCCGTATTGGACGACGATGCCCCCGTGCTCGAGGTTGTGGATCAGATGGCGCTCGGGAACCGGCTGCGAGTAGGCGTCGAAGATGGCCGGCGTCTCGTCGTGGTAACCGCTCGTAGGCGGGAACGAGTTGTACTCGAAGCCGTTCGGCGGCTGCTGGCCCGCTCGGAGGTGGCGCTGCCCCTGAGCCGGGAACTCCTGTCGCCGGCAGACGTCGCCGGTTCCGGTCGCACCCTCCTCGTCGGTGCCGCCGGCGAGCGCGATCGCGGCGACCGCGATGGCCCCGAGAACGAGGAGGACGCCGACCACGGCAGCGATCCAGATCCGCGTCCGCTGCGGCTTCCCGGAATCAGTCCGTTTTTTCGGCGCCTGGACGCGGCGCGGAGGTGCCGGCGTCCGGCTCTTCTTCGCCACGCCAAAACGGTAGCAACGCCGCGCGATCGCGAACCGCGAGTGCGAGCACGTCCGGACGGTGGTAGTGGCCGGCCGGGTCGAAGCGCTGCCGCTCCTCGAAGAGCCGTGCCGGGTCGAGCTCGGCGTAGAGGATCCCCTCCTCGGCGTAGAGCGGACCGGCGAGGTACGCGCCGTCGGGTCCGAGGATCGCGCTCCCGCCCCGTCCGATGATCTCCACCCCTGCGAGGAGATCGCGGAGCGGGAAGTCGTCCGGATAGCTCGCCGCTCGCTGGAAATGCGACGGGCTGACGACGAACGAGCGCGATTCTCGAGCCAGGTGGACGAGGGTCGCTTGCCACTCGTCGCCGTCGTCGGCCGTCGAAGCCAGGTAGATCTCGACTCCCGATTCGTAGAGGGCGAAGCGCGCAAGCGGCATGTAGTTCTCCCAACAGATGAGCCCGCCGATCCGGCCGATCGTCGTCTCGACGGCCCGCAGGCCGCCGCCGTCGCCCGGTCCCCAGACGAGCCGCTCGTGGTTCGTCGGGACAAGCTTGCGATGACGGAGGACGAGCGAGCCGTCCGCCGCGTAGCCGAGCAGCGTGTTGTAGAGCGTCCCCGGCCGCGTCTGGTCGAGCTCCGTGACGCCGGTGACGAGGACGACGCCGTTGTCCCGCGCGACATCCGCGAGCGCGTCGGCCGCCGGCCCCGGGACGGCGACGGCCTCTTCGGCGAGGCGCGCGAACGCCGCCTTGGCGCGACGATCCGCCCAGCCGGCGAGCGCCTTCGCCCAGACAGAGGAGGGGTAGGCGGGGACGAACGCCTCGGGGAAGACGACCAGTGCCGCTCCTTCGCGCGCGGCCTCGGCGGTTCGCTCCGCGAGGCGTCCGATGGTCGCGTCACGATCGAGGATGACCGGCTCGGCCTGGACGCACGCGACGGTGACCTTCTGGCGCACGCTCTGGGTTCTAGCGTACGCGCGTCGGGTCGAGCGAAATGAGGTACGTTCCGGGTGAGACGAGATAGGAGGGTGTGATGGGTTTCCTCGACAAGCTGATGGGGCGCGGCAAGCGTACGGCCGGAGAGGCGATGGACTCGCCAAGCCTCCGCGAGGAGGGGCGCCACCAGGAGGTTGCCGGCCAGGCGACCGAGGCCGCGGCGGCGCACGAGGAGCAGGCGCGGGAGATGCGGGACCGCGCGGCTGAGGAGCGCGCCGAGCAGGATCGCACGAACCTCTAGGCGTCCCGACCGCTCGGGGCGTCTGTCCGACGCCCCGATTAGCGTTCGTAGGTCCAATGGCCTACGCGCTCGGCATCCTCGTCCTCGCCGCGCTCGCGGCGAGCGCCGTGCTGCTCGTCCGGCTCTTGCGCGCGGAGCTGACGCGCTTTCGCGAGGAGAACGGGGAGCAGCTCGCCGCTCTCGCAGGGACGAGCGGGGCACAGCTCGCGGAGCGAAGCGCGGAGGTCGACCGTCGACTCGCGGCCGTCGTCGAGACCATGGACCGCCGGCTCGCCGAGCTGGACACGAAGGTCGACCGGCGGCTCGAGAGCGCCTCGCAGGCGTCGAGCCGCATCCACGAGCGTCTCGGCAAGCTGGACGAGGCGACTGCGCAGATGAACGAGCGCGCGAGGGAGCTCGCTCGCCTCGAGCAGGCGCTCCGACCGCCGAAGGCGAGAGGCGGCTTCGGCGAGATCTTGCTCGCGAACCTGCTCGCCGACACGTTCCCGCGAGATCGCTACGTGCTCCAGCACGGTTTCCGAAGCGGCGAGCGCGTCGACGCCGCGATCCGCCTGGACCGGGCGCTCGTCCCCGTCGACGCGAAGTTCCCGCTCGACAACTTCCAGCGGATCGTCGAGGCGGACGCCGATGCGGAGCGCGAGCTCTACGTGAAGCAGTTCTGCCGCGACGTCAAGGCGCACGTCGACGCGATCGCGGAGAAGTACATCCGGCCCGACGAGGGAACGTACGAGTTCGCCCTGATGTACCTCCCGGCCGAGGCCGTCTACTACGAGCTCGTCTGCAACCGGCTTGGCGGCTCCTCGAGCCCGCTTACGTACGCGCTCGAGCGACACGTGATCCCCGTCTCCCCATCGACGCTCCACGCGTACCTCCTCGTGCTCGTCCTCGGCTTCCGCGGCCTCCAGATCGAGGAACACGCCCGTGAGGTGATGTCGTACGTCGCCGACCTGAATCGCGACTTCGATCGGTTCCGGACGGACTTCGACCTCGTCGGGCGCCACCTCGGAAACGCCGTCACGAAGTACGGCGACTCCGAGAAGCGCCTCTCTCGCTTCGAGGCGAAGCTCGAGCGGGCCGTCGAGTCGGAGCTAGTCGCAGGCGATGCCGCAGCTTCGGTCGAGCGAAACGTCGGCGAGACCGTGCAAGAGCTCCCGCGCGCCCTCGACGCCGCGTAGAAGGGCTGCTATTCCCCGAGCGCCCTCGCGAGCGAGCGGGCGCGGCGACGCGTCAGAAGCGAAGCAGGGCGCCGATTCCCTCGACGGGATCGAGATCGTGCCGGTGTTGGGCGACCCAGACGGTTCCGCCGTGGACGAGCGTCTGGTGGACGGCCGCGTCGAGGCCCTTATCGACCTGCTCCATGAGAATCCCGTCGAGCGGACACGCGCCCTCGCTCGCGCTCGCGCGCCCGCACCCAGGGCAGCGCCAGGCGACGCGGTCGACCCCGTCGCTCACGAGGAGGATCTCGACGCGGGCATCGGACGCCGCCTGCAGCGTGTCCTCCCACCCGGCGGCGGCGCGCCCCGACCGGCCGGTCTCCTCGCGCCAGCGCTCGAGGAGCCGCCAAGCCGGTTGCAGACGAGCTCGTAGTAGACGGCCTCGGCCGGGAGGTACATCAGGGCGAACT
>JALZFU010000304.1 GCA_030861385.1 Actinomycetota bacterium | reverse complement strand
GCCGTGATCCGCGTGTTCGGCGGCGTCACGTCAGACGGCGGCGGCGGCGGCGGGGGAGGAGGGGGCGGGGGCCGAGCCGCCGTCAGGATGTACGTCCACGTCCCGAGGTCGGGGGCGAAATCGTAGTAACTCGTCTCGGTCGAGGGATCGGTCCACGATGCGCCGATCGAGAAGTCAAAGCCGCTCGTTCCACCGAGCTCGCTTCGATTGACGGTGATCGTTGCTCCTTCGCTCCAGCTGCCCTGAAGCGAGGACTGCGGAGTCGTGAAATCCCAGTCTGTCCCGTTCCAGCGAGCGAGAGCAATCGTGTTCGTGTCGCCGTCAGCGGCGATCGCGTAGTCGAATCCGGAGTTGCCGGTGGCGGCGTTTCTGTCCGTGTCGAGGAAGACAGCGAGGAAATCACCGCCCATGAGGGTGGGGCGGTTGGCGACGCGGATGTCGATCGTGAGCAGCCCGCTCGCATCGTCCGTGATCGTCGTGACGGTGATGTCGGGCGCAAGCCCCGCTTCGTTGTCCCCGGTGGCGTCGGTGTAGACGTCCGTCGCGACAACGGGCCGCGCGCTCAGGGTTACGCCTAGTGGATGGGCGAGCGGCACCTGCGCCCGAAGGGAGTCAATCTGCTCGCCGCGAACGTCCGCACTCGCGGCACTGCCTGTGCCGCCGCCGATTACGGCGCAGACGGCAACGACAACTGCGACACGTGGCATCGGTCCTCCTCAGGGAACTGCTCTTGGCCGCCGTCGATGACTCGTGACGGATGAGGCTTGCAGCGATGTACGACGCTTGTCAATAGGCCGGATGGCCTATTTCCGAACGAGCAATGGGGATCGACGCGTGTATCACCGCCCTCGTCCACCGATACGAGGACTGGCTCGACCGAAACGTTGAGGAAGGCCCCGACGCGGAAGGAATCGCCGTCGACATCCACATGCCGCCGCCGGGGGAGACGCCGGGCCCAATACCGGCTCGTATCAGACGGGAAATTGAAGCGGACGAGGGCGAGTGACGCTCCCCGGCTTCGGTGTCCAATCGGTGCCCAAACGTCCGGAAACCGGCGACGCAGTCATGCGGGTTCGACGTGAACCCGCGTTCCGAGAGGCCTCCTAGCGGGGCACTCTTCCCGCCACGTCTCGCCACCGCCCGCCAAAGCGCCCGAATAGCCTGGGGGACTGGAGGTCCCCGGTTCAATCCGGGCGCCCCGATGGGGGAAAGCCCCGCGAGGGGCGGGGTTTTTCTCGCCTGGCAGCGAATGCTACGGCCAGCTTCGGGCCCCACGGCTCTCGCAAGAAGGGCGCGCCGAGAACGGCGAGGACGGCCCGCGCCTCGGCGAACCTGACGTCGCGCGTCTCATGACAGAAGCGGCCGTTCCAGCGACCCCTCCGTCTCGTAGCGATCAGGCCGTTAGTCGGACCAGAGCAGACAGAGGTCGAGCGCCCGCCCGAAAGATCGCGTAACGGTGCCCCTTGCAAAGTCACGAACGCGCCCGGAGACGTCGTTACACGCGGGCACCCCGCGCCGCCCCCTACGGAGGGAAGGCGGGCGGCGACGGGGTATCGCGACGCAGCGCTCTTCTGACGTTACCGCGAGCTTGCGAACTGCGATAGGAGAGGGCAAAGCATTTCCAGGTGTTCCGGCAAGCGGGGCGCGCGTTCTCGCGGCCGTCCGCGAGGGCCGCATCGCGACGCCGCACGCGAGTCTGTAGGGTCGCTCCGACCGTCGTACACCAGGAGGGAGGCAGCGATGCACGCGGTTGTCGTGAGGAGCACGCTTCACGATCTCGAGCAGGCAAGGACGTTTTTGACGGAGCAAACGATCCCGCGCGTGAGGCAAACGCCAGGCTTCGTCGCTGCGCAGTGGGTCAGGCTCAACGAGAACACCGGCACTTCGATGCTCACCTTCGAGTCCGAAGAGGCCGCGCGGGCTGCGGTCGAGCGGCTCAGGAACAACCCGCCACCGGCGGACGCTCTGACGATCGACAGCGTGCAGATCGGCGAAGTCGTTGAGCGGATCTAGGAGGTAACGGCTTCGCGCCTTCGCGCGCGGTGCTCACCGCGGGAAGCTCCGAGCCTACGAGCGCTTGACCGAGCGCCCGACCATCGTCGCCTCACCGATCGTAGGCGCCATCCGCGGTCAGTTCTGCTTCACAGGCGTCGGCTAGACGACATTCGACCGAGAGTGCGGCCGTCTCGTCGGCGGCGCGACGTAGAGCTCGTCGCCGCTAGCAGCGGATTCTCGGCGTCGAGCTCGCCGGCGCGCGGCGCCGATGCAAAGAGCCGCCGCTACTGCGGCCGATCTAGCGAGGATCGGCGCACGGCGGCTTCACGGCGTTGGAGTGCCGATCGACGTCTGAATCGGCGAGCAAGATGATGGTTTCGTCTTCCACCACGGGAGAGGATAGGGGCGTGCCCCTCGTCTCGTCCTCCCGCGTCGTCGGCGTCGCCGAGCGCCTCGATGCGCCCGGCGCCGACCCCGTGCTCGTCGCGCGGGCGCTCGACGATCTGGCGCGAATCAACCGGCTCTTCCGGGGGACGTCGCTCACGCTGCGCGCACTCTCGGATCTCCTGGCCGACGTTTCCGCTGGCAGCGGCATAACGCTCCTCGACGCCGGGTGCGGCGGCGGCGACGTGGCGGCCGCAGCCGGTCGCTGGGCGAGGCGCCGCGGACTCGTCCCGCGCGTCCTCGCGCTCGACGCGTCCCCGACGATCGCGGCGCTTGCGATCCGGCGCGTGAACGGCGAGGTCGAGGTCCGCGTGGGCGACATGCTCGCGCTCGACCTCCCCGACGCGAGCGTCGACGTCGGGATGTGCTCGCTCGTCCTGCACCACTTCGAGCCTCACGACGCCGTTCGTGCCCTGGGCGAGCTCGGGCGGGTGTCCCGCCGCGGCGTCGTCGTCAACGATCTCGTGCGGACGCCTCTCGGCCTCGTCGGCGCCCACGCCGCCGCGCTCTTCCTGACCCGCAACCCGATCACCCGCCACGACGCCGTGCTCTCGGCGCGGCGCGCGTACACGCGCGCCGAGCTGCTCCAGCTCGTGGTCGCGGCGGGGCTGCGCCCGGAGCTCGTGCGCGGAGCCCTCGGCTATCGAGTCGCGATCGCGGCGAAGGTCTCGTGACGGACGCGGAGGTTCTCGTCGTTGGCGGTGGGCCCGCGGG
>JALZFU010000299.1 GCA_030861385.1 Actinomycetota bacterium | reverse complement strand
GGGACGCTCTTCGCCTTCATCGGCTACCTCTCGAACTTCTTCGACCCGGTCCAGCAGCTCTCGCAGCTCTACAACACGTTCCTCTCGGCGGTGGCGGCCCTGGACAAGATCATCGACGTCATGGACGAGGAGCCGGAGGTGGTCGACCGGCCGGGGGCGCGCGAGCTCCCGCCGATCGAGGGCCGCGTTCGCTTCCAGGGCGTCCGCTTCGGCTACGGATCGTCGGGCCCGGAGGTCCTGCACGGAATCGACCTCGACGTCCCCGCCGGCACGACCGTCGCGCTCGTCGGACACACCGGCGCCGGCAAGTCGACGGTCGCCAAGCTCCTCGCGCGCTTCTACGACCCCCGCGAAGGCCGGATCACGATCGACGGGCACGACATTCGGGAAGTCACGCAGGCGAGCCTTCGCCGCCAGCTCGGAATCGTCCCCCAGGAGGGCTTTCTCTTCGCGGGAACGGTCCGCGACAACATCGCCTTCGGCCGGCCCGATGCGACGCCGGAGGAGATCGCGGCAGCGGCGCGCGCCGTGGGCGCCCACGAGTTCGTGCTCGAGCTCGAGGACGGCTACGAGACAGAGGTCGGCGAGCGTGGCGCGCGCCTTTCGCTCGGCCAGCGCCAGCTCGTCGCCTTCGCGCGCGCCCTCCTCGCCGACCCGCGGATCCTGATCCTCGACGAGGCGACCTCGAGCGTCGACATCGGGACGGAGCGGCGGATCGAGGCCGCCCTTCGGACGCTCCTCGCTGGACGAACCGCATTCATCATCGCCCACCGGCTGTCCACGATTCGAAACGCCGAGCTGATCGTCGTCCTCGAGGACGGTCGAATCGTCGAGCAGGGAGCGCACGAAGACCTCCTTGCTCGCGAGGGCCGCTACCTCTCGCTCTACGGCGACTGGGCGGCCGCGGCCGCCTGAATCGCGCTCGACGCTTCGACGTTAGGGTCGAGCGTGAGCATCCGGCCGGGCGCCGTCATCGTTCTCGCCGGACGTTTGAGAGCGGGCCGGCGCTACAATGCGACCTCCGTTGCGGGGTCGTCTAACGGTAGGACGCCTGACTCTGGATCAGGTAGTCAAGGTTCGAATCCTTGCCCCGCAGCCTTCGAACCCGCTGGCGACGGCGGGTTTTTGTTTGCCCTCGTCGACCGCCACGATCTCGGTTCCCGACGATGCCTTCCATCAGCCGCGGGTGCGAACCGTACGGGAGCGGGGCACCGGACCACTCTCCCGACGAGGCGCCGGGCGGAAACTGATCGAGAAGATGCGGATGCGGGGCCCGTGGCGACGCAGCGCTTCCCGGGCCCCGCGAAGAACCCGGCCCCTGCTCCCATCGCCGAGGGATCGCCCGGGCGGCGGATGGGCGGGTACGATTGCCAACAAGTGGCGGGACGCTCGCGCCTCTTCGTGCTCGCTCTCTTCGTGCTCGCGACCCTTGCCGCGGCATCGCCGGCGGCCGGCGCCTTCCGTTCCTCAGCGGGCCGGGAACTGAGCCGCGCCCGCGGAGTCGGATGCGCCGGCCCGTGCAAGATGTTCTTTCTGGCGAAGGGGGACGGCGCCGGCGTCATCCGGATCCGGGATGCATACGGCGTCACTCAGTCGTGTGTCGTTCCGCCGATGTGCGCGCGAACGCTCAACTATCCCGAGAACAACGGCGTCGCCTCGGGCGTGGCCACCATGAAGGCCCTCGCGACGTCGGGCGTTTTCCGCGGCTGGGAGAACTGCCCGGACCAGCAGTCGGACGGTAGCTGCCTCGTCAGCATCGAGGACTTCGTCAACACGGAGTACCTCTGCGCGATCTTCACGCCGCGCGCCGATTCCCCAGTCCCCCTACCTGGGTGTCCACCGAGCGGCGCTGAGCCGCCTCCGCCTCCGCCGGACACGACGCCGCCGAACACGCGCCTCACGGCCGGCCCGCGCCGGGCGACGCGGAAGCGGCGGGCGACCTTCCGCTTCACCTCGACCGAGATCGGCTCCCGGTTCCAGTGCAGGCTCGACCGCCGCCGCTGGGTGGCCTGCCGCTCGCCGCGGACGTACGTCCGCCTTCGCCCTGGCGCTCATACGTTTCGAGTCCGCGCGATCGACACGTCGGGCAACCGCGACCCGTCCCCCGCGACGCGGCGCTGGCG
>JALZFU010000278.1 GCA_030861385.1 Actinomycetota bacterium | reverse complement strand
GGCGAGCCCCGTCCGGCGGAGCCCGCCGCCACGTCAGTCAAGGGCCTCGACCAGGAGCGCGACGAGGACGAGGACGACGACCGCGAAGAGGATCTTCCAGACGCCGCGCATGAGCCAGCGCACCGTCGGGTTCACCCGCTCCTCGTCCTCAGGCGTCCACGGAGCCATCTAGCTTCCAGTCCGCCAGGTGAACGTGCCGTTCGAGTGGACCCGGATCCGGACCCACGGGTACCAGTTCCCGATGCACCCGTACCGGAAGAGACAGTTCTCGAACCGGCCTTGCCTGAACGAGACGTGCCCGCTGTTCGGCGCGCCGCAGCACCACTGGTAGTAGTCGTTGTACTGCGAGACCACTCCCCGGTAGACCAACGTCGGGTTCACCGCGGTGACGTAGACGCCCGTCGCGATCACCCGGACCGATCTCGGCCGATAGCACCAGCGGATCCAGTGCCAGAAGCGAAAGGCGGTCCCAAGATGCGCGAGCGTCGGCTGCCTCTTTGCGACGTCGACTCGCCGGCATCGCTCGCGCAACTGGCAATCGTCGATCGTCGTCGCGAGGCGGAGTCGCGCGAGCGCAACCGATGCCGTCGGGTCGCCGAGGCTCCCGCTCGAGCTGGCGCAAGGCTCGATCCGGCCGGCGACGACCTCCGTCGTCGCGAGCTCTTCCGCGGTCGGCTCCCCCTCCTCCGGCTCGGCCGAAGCCGGCGCCGGATGCACGGCGGCGATTGCGAGCGCAACCGCGGCGACCGCCATCACGAGTTGGCGATTTCCCATGTCCTTTCATCGCACCTCCTCTCCGACCGTGGCGATCGCGGGCTCGGTTACGCGTTCGACTGTAGTGAGGGAAAGCGCACGAAACATCGGATCTTCCGGACGCGTCCGTGACGGGCGCGTCACGAAAGCCCGGCGAGCGTGGCCGCGACGAGCTGGGGAAGCGCGTCGACGTCGTAGCCGCCCTCGAGGACGAGGGCGACGCGCTCGCAGAGGCCGCCGGCGCGCTCCGCGAGCGAGCGAAACCCCTCCTTCGTGAGCCGCATGTCCGCGAGCGGATCGCCGGCCGCCGCGTCGAATCCGGCCGAGACGACCAGGAGGTCGGGCTCGAAGGACGCGATCGCCGGCTCGACGATCCGCTTCATCGCCTCGACGTACTCACGGTCGCCGCAGCCCGCGGGAAGCGGCACGTTGAGCGTCGTCTCGTTTCCGTCCCCGGGACCGCCGCTTCCGGGGTAGAGCGGCCACTGGTGAAGGGAGACGTAGAGCACCGAGGGGTCGTCCCAGAAGATCGTCTGCGTCCCGTTTCCGTGGTGGACGTCCCAGTCGAGCACGGCGACGCGGGCGAGCCCGAGCTCTCGCTGCGCGAACCGCGCCGCGATCGCCGCGTTGCCGAAGACGCAGAAGCCCATCGCGCGGTCGGGAAGCGCGTGGTGGCCCGGCGGGCGGACGAGCGCGAAGCCGCCCAGCTCGACCGCCTCGATCGCGGCTCCGGCGGCGAGAAGTGCCGCTTCGTAGGTCGTCCGCGTCAACAGCGTGTCGGGATCGAGGAGGAGGGTCTCGCCGGCGCAGGAGAGCGAGCGGATCCGCGCTACGTAGCTCGGGTCGTGGCAGGCCGCGACCTCGTCGAGCGTCGCCGCGCGAGACGCCACGAACTCGGGGTACGCGCTCTGGAGCGCGCGCAGGCGCTCCGGCCGTTCGGGGTGCGGCCCCGTAGGGTGGAGCCGGGCGAGCTGGGGATGGCTGACGAGGGGTATCGGCGGGCGAGCCACCGCTACCGACGTTGGACGAAGGCGCTCACGCGGTTCACATCGTGCCCCTTTTCCGCGCGCTACCGTCCGCGGATCCGACCGCTCGTCCAGCTCTTCGCGACCTGCCTCGGCGATCTCGTCTTCCCGAAAGCGGTCGCCGACGCCGAGCGGCTCCTCCGGGACGCCGGCTTCGAGGTCGAGTTCCCGAGGGCGCAGATCTGCTGCGGCCAGCCGGCGTTCAACGCCGGACACGAGCGCGCCGCCAGGCGGGTGGCGCGGACCTTCGCCCGCGCGTTCTCGCGCGCGGCGCCCGTCGTCGCGCCGTCCGGGTCGTGCACGACGATGGTTGTCCGCTACCTACCCGACCTGGTCGGGTGCGCGCCGTTTCCGATCCGCGAGCTCTCCGACTTCCTCGCCGAGCACGACGCCCCGCTCGCGCGTGTCAACGAGGGGCGGTCCGTCGCGTACCACGACTCCTGCCACCTACTCCGTGAGCTCGGGATCTCGGAGCCGCCGCGCCGACTTCTCGAGCGCTCGGGCGCCCGCCTGGTTCCCCTCCTGCGCCCGGACCTCTGCTGCGGCTTCGGCGGAACGTTCTCGGTGCGGCAGCCCGAGGTCTCGATCGCGATGGCCGACGACAAGCTCGCCGGCGCGCGCGACGTCGACGCTCTCGTAACCGCCGACCCGGGCTGCCTCCTGCAGCTCGGTGCACGCGCCGAGCGAGCGGGCGGTCCGCGCGTCGTCCACCTCGCGACCGCGCTCGCGCGCGGGGTCTGAGGGGATCAGGAGCTCGCGCGCTCGCGGAGACGCTCGGCGAGCTTCCCGAGGCCCCAGCGCTCCGCGAGCTCGGCGCCCGTCGACCAGCTCGGCTGGGCGGAGGGGAGCTCGGGAACCGGCGCGTGGTACTGGAGGCGAGTCAAGCGGACGTAGAGGCGGAGGTCCTCGGCCTGGTCCTGGAAGACGCCGGCCTCGATCGCGGCGTCGACGGTTTCGTGCGTTCCGAGGATCGTCGCCGCCCGCGAAGCGCCGACGCCGCGAGCGCCCGGGATCCGGTCGGCCGTATCGCCGCGAAGAGCGACGAAGTCGGGCACCTGGTCGGGGTCGACGCCGTAGCGCTCGCGAACTTCCTTCGGCCCGACGCGCTCGAGCTCGGTCACCCCGCGGCGCGGGAGCAGGATCGTCGTCCGCTCGCTCGCGAGCTGGAAGAGGTCGCGGTCGCTCGTGAGAACGACCGCCGTTCCGCCGACCTCCTCCTCCCGCATGACGGCCGCGGCCACGAAGTCGTCCGCCTCGAAGCCCGCCTGCTTCGCCCACGCGAAGCCGAGCGCCTCGACGAGCGCCGGGAGCCGGTCGAGCTGAGCGGTGAGCTCGCACGGGAAGTCGCGCCCGCCCTGGTACCCGGGCAAGAGCCGGTGGCGGTACGTCGGCTCGCCGACGGAATCGAATCCGACGAAGACCGTGCGCGGATCCTCCGCCTCCCAGACGCGAAGGAGCATGTTCGCGAACCCGACCAGCATGTTCGCCGGCTCTCCGTCGGACCCTCGGATCGAGTCCGGAAGCGCATGGAAGGCGCGGTGCGCGAGCGAATCGCCGTCGACCGCGAGGAGCGGTCTCGTCTCCGTCACAGCGAAGCCTCGAGCCTCGGGATCTCCTCCATGACGCGCTCGCTCGCCGCATGCGCGGTCTCCCGCCGCGTCCGTCCGTCGAGGCTCGCCGTCTCGATCCGCGGACCATAGGCGACCCGGATCGGCGCAAGCCGCGAGAGCCCGTCCGTTCCCGCGATCGCGGCGGGCACCAGAGGAACCCCTGCCGCGAGCGCGATCCGTGCGGCGCCGGGACGCGGGTGCGCGACGTCGTTTGTCCGACTCCCCTTCGCCCGCCGGGTGCCTTCGGGGAACATGGCGGCGACTCGGCCGTGGCGGGCGTAGCGCACGGCAGCCGTGAACGCCTCTGAGTCACGCTCGCCCCGGCGAACCGGAAAGGCTCCGCCCTTCTCGGCAATCCACCGGAAGACCGGATTGCGGTAGAGCTCCCCGTTCGTCATGTCGCGGACCTGGCGCGGGTAGAGCGGGATCGCGAGGAGCAAGGGGTCGAGGTTGGAGGCGTGGTTCGCCGCGACGACGAAACCGCCCGCCCGGCGCACATGCTCAAGCCCGCGCGACCGAAGGCGGAGGAGCCCCAGGAGGAGCGGGCGACTCATCGAGAAGAGAGCCGAGAAGAACGGGCTCGCGCGCTGGAAATCGCCCATGCGGGCCAGTATCGCCGTTTCGACCCTTCGCTAAGGTGGCCTCGTGGGTAAGACACTCGTCGTCGCCGAGAAGCCGTCCGTCGGCCGCGACCTCGCGGGCGCGCTGCCGGGGTCGTTCGAAAAGCACGACACACACCTCGAGTCCGAGGCCTACGTCGTAACGTGGGCGATCGGACACCTGGTCGGGCTCGCTGAGCCGGAGGCGTACGACCCGAGATTCAAGAAGTGGCGCTTCGCCGACCTCCCGATCGTGCCGCGTCGCTTCCAGCTCGTCCCGAACGACGACAAAGCGAAGAAGCAGCTCCAGGCCGTGCACGCGCTCATGAAGCGCGAGGACGTCGACTTCATCGTGAACGCCTGCGACGCGGGGCGCGAGGGCGAGCTCATCTTTGCCTACACGTACGAGACGGCCGGCGTCGGAAAGCCGGTGAAGCGGCTCTGGCTCAACTCGATGACGAGGAAGGCGATCCAGGAGGCGTTCGCGCAGCTCCGCGACGGCGAGGAGATGAAGCTCCTCGAGGCTTCGGCGCGCTCGCGCTCGGAGGCCGACTGGCTCGTGGGGATGAACGCGACCCGAGCCGCCTCGATTCGCCTGCGCTCCGCCTTCACCGGTGCGGTCTCGCTCGGGCGCGTCCAGACGCCGACGCTCGCGCTCGTCGCGCGGCGGGAGAAGGAGATCCGCGAGTTCGTCCCCGAGCCGTACTGGCTCGTCGAGGCGCTTTTCGCGGCCTCGGACGACCGCGAGTACCGCGGCCGCTACCTGGGCGGGAAACGGATCCGAGAAGACGAGGCGTCGGCGATCGTCGCCGCATGCGAGGGTCGCGACGGGGAGGTCACGAGCGTCGACAAGAAGGAGGAGCGCGAGCAGTCGCCGCTTCTCTACGACCTGACGTCGCTCCAGCGCCACGCGAACACCGAGTTCGGCTTCCCCGCGCGGCGGACGCTCGCGGCTGCGCAACGACTCTACGAAGAGCACAAGGCGATCACGTACCCGCGCACGAGCTCCCGCTTCCTGACGAGCGAGCTCGTCTCCGAGATCAAGCCGACCGCGAGCTTCGTCGGCCGCCAGGCGGCGTACGCGAACGCGGCGCGGTACGTCACCGGCCTCGAGCGGCTTCCTCTCGGCCGGGTCGTGAACGACAGGAAGGTCGAGGACCATCACGCGATCATCCCGACGCGGGCGGAGCACGACGTCGCGAAGATGGGCGGCGACGAGCGGCGGATCTACGACCTGGTCGCCCGCCGCTTCCTCGCCGTCTTCCACCCGGAAGCGGTGTACGAGCGCACGCGCGTCGAGACCACCGTCGAGACGTACGTCTTTCGCACGAGCGGTCGCGTCCTCCTCGCCGCCGGCTGGAAGGCCGTCTACGGGGAGGAGGCCCGCGCGCCGGACGCTAGCGACGACGACTCGGGTGGCGACCAGTTCCTCCCGTCGCTCGCGGCGGGCGAGCGCGTCGCCACGCGCTCGCTGGAGTCCATTCGGAAGGAAACGCAGCCGCCCCGGCGCTACACCGACGCGTCGCTTCTCGCGGCGATGGAGACGGCCGGGAAGGACATCGAGGACGCCGAGCTTCGCGAGGCGATGAAGGACTCCGGAATCGGCACGCCGGCAACCCGCGCGTCGATCATCGAGCGCCTGATTGCCGTCGGGTACCTCGAGCGCGACGGTCGGGCGCTCCACGCGACCGAGAAGGGCATCCAGGTCATCCGGCTGCTCGGGGATCACCCGCTCACGTCCGCCGCGTTGACGGGGAGGTGGGAGCATCGACTCGGGCAGATCGAGCGCCGCGAGGACTCGCGCCCCGAGTTCATGTCCGACATCGT
>JALZFU010000223.1 GCA_030861385.1 Actinomycetota bacterium | reverse complement strand
CGCGCGCTCAGCGCGCTTCCGCGCGGCGCGCGGATCGACGAGAGGTCGCGGCAGAGCTCGTCGACGGCCGTCTCGACGGAGCGGACGCTCACCGAAGCGTGCCTACTTCCGCCTCGACGGCGACGGCGAGCTCGCCGGAGCGGATCGCCCCGGCGACGCGCTCGATGTCCGCAGCGAGGGAGCGATCCTCGGCGAGCCCCGGCGAGAGCTCGCGGACCGCGTCGTGCGCGGCACGGGTTCCGGCGCCGGGCGCGAGCGGCGCGAGGAACTCGACGCCCTGAGTCGCGGCGAGAAGCTCGATCGCAAGCGCGCGCTCGCAGTTCGCGACGACCTGCCAGCACGTGAGCCCGGCCGCATTCCCCATCGAGACGTGGTCTTCTTGACCCGCGCTCGTCGGGATCGAGTCGACGCTCGCCGGATGCGCGAGCACCTTGTTCTCGCTGACGAGCGCGGCCGCGACGTACTGCGGGATCATGAAGCCTGAGTTGAGACCGCCGTCGGGCGTCAGGAACGCCGGCAGCCCCTCGGAGAGCGAAGGGTTCGTGAGCCGCTCGACTCGCCGCTCCGAGATGTTCGCGAACTCGGCGAGCGCGATAGCGAGGGCGTCGAGCGCGAAGGCGACCGGCTGGCCGTGGAAGTTTCCGTTCGAGACGAGCTTTCGCTCGTCCACGAGGACGATCGGATTGTCGGTCGCGGCGTTCAGCTCGACGGCGACCGTTCGCTCGGCGTACGCCACGAGGTCGCGGCTTGCCCCGTGGACCTGCGGAGCGCAGCGAAGGGAGTACGCATCCTGCACTTTGTCGCACCACCGGTGCGCCTCGACGATCGCGGAGCCCGAAACGAGGCGGCGCACGTTCTCCGCCGAGGCGATCTGGCCCGGGAACGGCCTGAGCTCGTGAATCTCGGGGCGAAACGCGGCCGGTGACCCCTGGAGCGCCTCGAGCGAGAGCGCGCAGGCAATGTCCGCCGCCTGCGCGAGCCGGCGCGCGCGGACAAGTGCGAGCGCGCCGATCGCGCTCATGAACTGCGTCCCATTGATCAGGGAGAGGCCTTCCTTCGCGCCGAGCTGGAGGGGCTCGAGCCCGGCGCGCTCGAGCGCCTCGCCCCCGGGCACGAACTCGCCGTCGATCCGAGCTTCCCCCTCACCGACGAGCGGAAGCGCCAGGTGGGCGAGCGGAGCGAGGTCGCCGGACGCGCCGACCGAGCCCCGGCTCGGCACGTACGGGACGAGGCCCGCGTTCAAGGCCGCGACGAGTACCTCCACCGTCTCGAGTCGCGCACCGGACGTTCCTTTCGCGAGCGCGTTCGCGCGCAGGAGCATCGCGGCCCGGACGACCTCGTCAGGATACGGCGCCCCGACTGCGCACGCGTGGCTCCGCAAGAGCCGCACCTGGAGCTCGCCGGAGAGGTCGGGTGGGATCGTGCGCTCGACGAAACGGCCGAAGCCGGTGTTGACGCCGTAGGTGTGCCCGCCCGAAGCGCCCGTCGCCGCCTCCTCGACGACGTCCCGCGCGGCGCGAACCTGCTCTCGCGCGTCGTCGGCGAGGCGCGCGTGCAGGCGTTCGACGGCGACCGCCCAGACGTCGTCGACCGTGAGGTCGTTGCCGGTGAGGGAGACGGTCTCGGTGACCGCCATGCGGCAAGTCTAGTTCGGCCCACCTGGGGAGCGCGCACGACATTTCCCGCCGCGACCATTCGGCGTCGTCGCCGAGAGCGACATCGCCGCCGCAGCATCGGCTCCGTGCTCGTCCGGGGCGCCTAGGAGGAGGTGCGGGCTCGTGGGCGCCGTCGCGTCGTCCTCGGCGCCGAGCGCAGACGTTCGCCGAAACGCCTCGGCTACGAGGACGCCGGGGCGCCGGAATACGAACGGGCTCTCATGCGATCAGGGATCGAGGAGGCGAAGCTCGAGGACGTGTCGCTCGTCGAAGCCGTCCAGTCGCAGGAATGATCCGGCGGCGGCGATCGCGGCGCCGGCGGGCATGAGCCCGACCAGCTCGCTCCCGACGACGCCGACTCCGCGCGCCGTCGCCTCGTGCACGATCGCGGCGACGATCTGTTGGAGCGGCGCCGCCTCCCACTTCGTGACGTTCATGCTCACCTGGACGAGGCCCGCGCGCGGCAGCTCCAGGCCGAGTGCTCGGACGCCGGGGAAACCGCCGTCGCGCTC
>JALZFU010000222.1 GCA_030861385.1 Actinomycetota bacterium | reverse complement strand
GCTCGGTCCCGCGATTGACACGATCGCCGCGCTCGACGGGCCCTTCGACGTCGTGTTCATCGACGCCGACAAGACGGGCTACCGGGGCTACTACGAGGCCGTGCTCCCGAAGCTCGCGCCCCACGGCGTGATCGTAGTGGACAACACGCTCTGGGGAGGACGGGTGCTCGACCCGGCCGAGGACTCCGAGAGCACGGTTGCGCTGCGCGAGTTCAACGAGCACGTCCTCGCCGACGAGCGCACCGAGTGCGTGCTGCTGCCGGTCGGCGACGGGATGACCGTGATCTGGGTGCCGCACCCTGCGGCCTGAGGCGCGCCGGGGCCCGGCAGGAGCAGCGCCGCCGGCGCAGGCTCGCGCCGCTCTTCCTCGATCGCCGCGGCGTGTCGATTTCGCGCTCCCTCGTTCGACGTCCTGGTAGTTAGGTCAAACCAACTACTGAGGGAGAGCGCAATGCGAGTGATGGTGCTGGTCAAGGCGAGCCCGGAGTCCGAGGCGGGGCAGATGCCCTCGACCGAGATCCTGGCCGCGATGGGCAAGTACAACGAGGAGCTCGTGAAGGCCGGCGTGATGCTCGCCGGCGAGGGACTCGCGCCCACCTCGCGCGGCAAGCGCGTCGAGTTCGACGGCCGGAGCGAGCGGAGGGTCATCGACGGCCCGTTCATCGAGACGAAGGAACTCATCGCCGGCTACTGGCTCTGGGAGGTCAAGTCGATCGACGAGGCCGTCGAGTGGCTCAAGCGGGCGCCGTTCCAGGAGGGCACGGTCGAGATCCGGCAGGTCTTGGAAGAGGAGGACTTCGGCGACGAGTTCACGCCGGAGCTGCGCGAGCAGGAGCGCCGCATCCGCGAACAGGCGGAGCAAAACAAGTAGGACATGGGCGAGTCCGACGTCAAGCGCACGATCGAGGCCGTCTGGCGGATCGAATCCGCGAGGCTCATCGCCGCA
The DNA here is from genome assembly GCA_030861385.1 of Actinomycetota bacterium. GTDB lineage: Bacteria > Actinomycetota > Thermoleophilia > Gaiellales > Gaiellaceae > JALZFU01. The sequence goes on along the minus strand of JALZFU010000222.1, from coordinate 3,029 downwards.
CTAGCGCGAATCGTGCGCGACGTCGGCCTGGCCGAGGACCTGGCCCAGGAGGCGTTTGTGGCGGCACTCGAGCAGTGGCCCGAGTCCGGCGTCCCGGAGCGGCCAGGTGCCTGGCTCATCGCCACCGCCAAGCACCGTGCGATCGACCGGCTGCGGCGGGCGAGCCTACACGAGCGCAAGACGGCCGAGCTGGTCCGCGAGCTCGAGCGACGCGGCGTGTCCGACCCGAGCGAACCCGCCGCCGCCGGAGACTTCATCGAGGACGACCTGCTGCGGCTGATCTTCACGACTTGCCATCCCGTGCTGTCGGCCGATGCTCGGGTGGCGCTGACGCTGCGGCTGCTGGGCGGGTTGACGACGGCCGAAATCGCGCGCGCGTATCTCGTCGCCGCGCCGACGATCGCCCAGCGGATCGTGCGGGCCAAGAAGGTGCTGGCGGCGGCGCGAGTGCCGTTCGAGGTGCCGGACCGCGACGAGCTGCCGGAGCGCCTCGGATCGGTCCTCGAGGCGATCTACCTGATCTTCAACGAGGGGTACTCGCCGACCGCCGGCGACTCGTGGGTCCGGACGGAGCTGCTCGAGGAGGCGCTGCGGATCGGCCGTATCCTGGCGAGTCTGATGCCCGAGGAGCCGGAGGTCCACGGCCTCTTGGCTCTGATGGAGCTCCAGGCTTCGCGGTCGCGAGCGCGCGTCGGTCCCGGTGGCGAGCCGATCCTGCTGAACGACCAGGACCGCTCGCGCTGGGACTACGTGCTGGTGACGCGCGGGTTGGCGGCCCTCGAGCGGGCGATGAGCCTGAAGGCGCCGCTCGGCCCGTACGCCCTCCAGGCTGCCATAGCGGCCTGCCACGCGCGCGCCCGCTCTCCGGAGGACACCGACTGGAAGCAGATCGTCGCCCTGTACGACGCTCTCTCGCAGGTCATGCCCTCGCCGGTGGTGGAGCTGAATCGCGCGGTCGCTGTGGCGATGGCGTTTGGACCCGAGGCCGGTCTGGAGCTGGTCGACGCGCTCAGCGACGACCCAGCATTACGGGACTATCACCTGCTGCCGAGCGTCCGCGGCCACCTGCTCGAAGAGGTGGGCCGAGGCGCTGAAGCGCGCCTTGAGTTCGGGCGAGCCGCTGCGCTCACGCGCAACACGCATGAAAAGGCCCTGATGCGTCAGCGTTCCCGTGTGCCGATCCGGTGAGCTGAACCGCCTCGAGACGGAGTGAGCGGAAGCGACTGCGTCGAGTCGCCGATCCGCGCGCGAGCGGCGGGGTCGTTCAAGAAGTGCTCGATCGTGCGACACAGCTCCTCCTCGCTCGCGACGAGGCTGGAGAAGGACATCTCGACGCCCGCGATCGCGCGGCCGGCCATGATCCCTAGCTGAAGCACAGTCGACGTCTCGATCGCCGCCGGATCCGCGCGTACGCCGACGAACTTCGTGTCGTTCACGTCCATGACGGCCACGGCGCTCACGGCCTCCCAGGGGACGAACGCGGTCCCGGTGGCGCGGTGGAGGATCCCCTCCCGAAGCAAGGCGACGTACATCGGCTTCCCAAACGCGCGCGGCAGGCCGACGACGGCAAGGCTGCCGAAAAAAAGCGCCGTGATCCAACCGATAAGCGTCTCGCCAACGACGACGAACAGGATGCCGGCGGCGCAAAACGCCGCGCCGGCGACGACGGCGACGCGGATCTTCGCCCGCGACTGCAAGAAGACGATCGCCGGCTGGCGGACACCGCGGTGTTCGACCTCCCTCTGCTCGACGCCCTGGCCGCGGCGGCTCAGCGCCGGGAGCAGGAAGTAGGCAACTCCTCCGAAGCCAAAGAAGAGAACGGAGGCGAGTGCCCAGAGCCGGTCTCTCCCTTCGCCGACGACGAGGACGACCGTGCCGATCGCGGTGAAAGCGACGAAGGCGACGGCGAGGAGGAGGCGCTTCAGTCGGGGCAATAGTGTGGAGAGTCGTGGCAAGACGGGCGGTGGCGCGGTGATCGTGGGGACCCTGAATGCACGTGACCCTTCGAGAGCCCCACTGTGGCGGTCACGTCGCCCAGATGCAGCGGAGAGCCGAAGAGAGGCGGTCGACCCGGTCGAAGACGAAGGCCTTCGCAGCAAGCTCGGTCGCCCGGCGCCCGACGACGCCCGCGCTCGCGGCGTGCGCTTCGTCCCCGTCGGAACCTCCAGTACCGAGACGTCGCGGCGGGCTGGGCCGCGAGGAGCCACGCTACGCGCGCCGCGACCAGCTCGGGTTCTCGACGCCCGGGGCGTCGCCGAGGCTCATCGCGTCGCTTCCGTCCCTTCGAATCGTCCACAGTGCATCGTCTCCGACGAAGGCAAGTTGCTGAGCGTCCGGCGACCAGGCGAGGTCGCTGCATCGGCTAGGCGCCGACGGGTGGAGCATCTTCGGCGCGCTGCCGTCCGGACGAACGAGGACGATCTCGCAACGCTCGACGCCGGTCGTCACGAAGGCGATCCGCGACCCGTCCGGTGACCAGGCCGGGAACAGGTGCGTTCCCGGCACGCTCTCATCGATCCGACGCATCTCCCCGCGGGCAAGATCGGCGACCCAGACGTGATAGCGGCGCTGGAAGGCGATCCTCCCGCCGTCTGGCGCCCACGCCGGCGCCGCGCCCCGCGGGACGACCATCCGCGCGCCCTTGCCGTCGCTGCGCACGACCCAGATGTCGGCCGGCTGCCCAGGCTCGTGGCGATCGAACGCGATCCGCTTTCCGTCGGGAGACCAGGAGGGGCCGCCGTCGATCGCCGGGCCGGACGTGAGGCGACGGTCGTGACCGCCGTCGGGATCGACGACCCAGACGTCGCCCGTACGCGAGACGGCGAGGAGCGACCCGTCCGGCGACCAGTCGGGCGCGGTGGCGAACCCCGCGCCGCGGACGAGCGTCACGCCCGACGCGTCCGGCGGCGCGACGTAGATCCGGCCGCCGGCGTCGACGGCGATCCGCTCCTCTTCCCCGAGTATGGCTCCCGCTTCCGACGCCTCGGGCGACGGGCCAGGCTCGCCGCCGCGAGTGAGCAGCGCGGCCG
>JALZFU010000221.1 GCA_030861385.1 Actinomycetota bacterium | reverse complement strand
GTTTACACTCGCGACCGTGAGCGTCATCTCCTTCGCCCGCGGCATTCCCGGGCCGGATCTCCTTCCCACGGCCGAGTTCGGTGAATGCGCGCGACGCGCGGCCGCGCAGGACGGGGCGCGCGCTCTCAACTACGGCCCACCCTCCGGGTACCCTCCGCTTCGCGACTGGGTTGCGAGGCGCCACAGCGTCGCGCCCGAGCGCGTCGTCCTCACGACCGGTTCGCTCCAGGGCTTCAACTTCCTTGCGCGGCACGCCCTCTCGCTCGACGCGACGGTGCTCGTCGAAGCGCCCTGCTACGACCGCTCGCTCACGATCCTCCGCCGGCTTGGGGTGAAGGCGGACTCCATCCCCCTTCGCGAGGACGGCATCGATCTCGACGCGCTCGCGGATGCGCTCGCCCGCGTCTCGGGCGGAAAGCTCGTCTACACGATCCCGACGTTCCAGAATCCGAGCGGGCGCACACTCTCGCGCGAGAACCGTCTGCGCCTCCTGGCGCTTGCCCGCGACGCGGGCGCGCTCGTCCTCGAGGACGACCCGTACGGCCTCCTTCGGTTCGCGGGCGAGCCGCTTCCGACGCTCTTCGAGCTCGCAGCGGGCGACGGCGTCGTCTTCCTGAGCTCGTTCTCGAAGACCGTCGCGCCGGGGATCAGGGTCGGCTACCTCGTCCTCCCGGAGGCGCTCGTGCCGCCCATCGAGGGGTTCGTGCTCGAGAACTACGTCTCGCCGTCCGTCTTCGTCCAGGCCGCGCTGCACGAGTTCATCGCTGGCGGCTTCTTCGAGCCGGGCGTGGAGCGGATTCGCGAGGGGCTTCGTCTTCGCCGGGACGCGATGCTCGCCGCGCTCGCCCGCGAGGTTCCTCGAGGAGCGAGATGGAACGAGCCCGCCGGCGGCTATTTCCTCTGGCTCGAGCTGCCGACGGGCGTCGACGCCGCGACGGTGCTCGCTGCGGCGGGCAGCGTGGACGTCACGTTCGTGCCCGGCTCCGACTTCTACTTCGGCGAGGGCGGCGAGGAAGCAGCGCGGCTCGCCTTCAGCTTCGCGTCCGCGGCCGAGATCGACGAGGGGATCTCGAGGCTCGCGGAACTCGTATCGGAAGCGGCCGCGGTCGCGGCCTAAGCCGCTGCGCCGACCCGCCGGTCGCGTGCGGGGACTGCTGCGACGTGCTCTCGCGGGGGCCGATACACGACGGCCGGACGGAACGTCGGACACGGTCTGTCGCCCGGCAACGCGCACAACTCCGCTCGCCGGAAGAAGCAATCGTCGCACGTGATCTCGCGGTGCTCGCGGCGAATACCGGGCTCGCTAACCATCCGTGAGACAAGACGCGGACCAGAGGATCGTTCCTTCGCGCCGACCACCCTCGACGCCGACGGAAAGGTCGCAATTTGCGGGGAGTGTCAAGCACGAAAACGGGCGCGTTCTCCGATTCGACAACGACTACTTCGTCAAGTGAGACAACGCGTCGTCGAACGTCCCCACCGCGAGGATCTCGAGCCCGTGCGCATACTTACGGGCTTCGCGCGCGTTCGCCTCCGGGACGACGAAGAGATCCGCGCCCGCCTCGCGCGCGCCGATCGTCTTCTGCTTGATCCCTCCGATCGCGAGGACGCCGCCATCGAGCTCGAGCTCCCCGGTGACGACGATCCGGCGACCGCCGTCGACGTCGGTCGGTCCCACCTCGTCGACGACGTCGAGGGCGAACGCGAGGCCTGCCGATGGCCCGCCGACGTCCCCGGCATCGATCTCGACGTCGACCGGGAAGTCGAACTCCGCCGCCTGCTGAACGCCGACGCCGACGACGGCGCGCCGCTCGCGGTCGCTTGCGATCGTGCGGAGGCGGAGCCTCCGTCGCTCCTTGCCGCGTCGGATCTCGAGCTCGACCTCGTCGCCCGGCCGAAGCTCGTCCATCGCCTCGCGAAGCTCCTCGGGGGAGCGGACGCGGCGGTTGTTCGCCTCGGCGATCACGTCGCCCACCTCGAGCGCGCCTGCGGCCGGCGTGTCGGGAAACACCGTCACGACCTCGGCGCCGGTCCGATCGACGCGGACACGGCGGCCCAGGCTCCGGAGCGCGACCGCGACTGCGATCTCCTGCGAGCGCGACATCTCGTGGAGGCTCTCCCGCTGTCGCTCCTGCTCGCTCACGCCGACCGGGTTCACAGCGTGGGCCGGGACGAGCGAGGCACCGTCCACGAGCCCGGGGAAAACGCGCTCGACGAGCGTCGCCCTCCGGACGAGGATGTCGACCATGTAGACCCCGCCCTCCTCGCGCCCTCCCTCGCCGCGCACCGAGACGAGCGGATCGACCGGGCGTGCCGGATCGGGGAGGAAGAGGTAGGAGTCGGAACAACCGATACCGGCGTCTCGGCAGCTCACATACGTGCCGCCGGCTCCCGCGACGGCGACCGCCGCGAGCGCCGCCGCGAGCGCGACGAGCCGCTTCATGCCGACATTGTGCGGAGCGTCAGCCGACGCGGGCGAGGACGCCGACCACGTCGCGGACGGCGTCGGCGGAGAGCGCGAGCGCCGCCTGCTCGTCGCCGGAGAGGTCGAGCTCGACGATCTGCTCGACGCCTGCGGCCCCGAGCTTGACCGGGACACCCATGTAGAGCCCCTCGATCCCGTACTCGCCATCGAGGTAGGCAGTGCACGGAAGCACCCGCTTCTGGTCGAGGACGATCGAGTCGACCATCTCGGCGACCGCCGCGCCGGGGGCGTACCACGCCGACGTCCCAAGGAGCTCGACGATCTCGCCGCCGCCCTTCCGCGTCCGCTCGACCATCGCCTCGATCCGATCGTCCGAGACGAGCTTCCGAAGCGGAATCCCTCCGACTGTGGTCGCGGACACGACCGGAACCATCTGGTCCCCGTGTCCGCCGAGGACCATCGCCGTCACGTCCTTCGTGGAGGCGCCCGTCTCCCAGGCGATGAAGGCGCGAAAGCGCGCCGTGTCGAGGATGCCGGCCATGCCGACCACTCGCTCGCGTGGCCATCCCGAGACGTCCTTCGCGACGTGGCACATCGCGTCGAGGGGGTTCGAGACGACGACGAGGACGGCATCCGGCGACTGCGCGATCGCGGCGCGCGTCACGGAGGCGACGATCTCTTCGTTCGTCGTGACGAGCTCGTCACGGCTCATGCCGGGCCGGCGCGGGAGGCCCGCGGTGACGACGACGACTTCGGAGCCGGCCGTCTCGTCATAGCCGTTCGAGCCGACGACCGTCGGCTCGTACCCGAGCACCGGGCCGGCCTCGTTCAGGTCGAGCGCCTTTCCCTGCGGAAGCCCCTCCTTGATGTCGACGAGGACGACGTCCGCGTAGTCGCGCCGTGCGACCTCCTGCGCGACCGTAGCGCCGACGTTCCCGGCGCCGACGACGGTGACCTTGTGCCTCAAACCCTGACTCCCATCTGCTCGATGACCGCGTCGGCGACCTCCCTCGTACCAACCGCGGTCGGGTCGTCGCGCCTCGGCTTCATGTCGTACGTCACGCTTCTCCCCTCGGCGATCACGGCCGCGATCGCGTCCTCGAGCCGTTCGGCCGCGTCTCGCTCCTCCAGGTGGCGAAGCATCATGACGCCTGAGAGCATCATCGCCATCGGGTTCACCTTGTTCTGGCCCGCGTACTTCGGCGCCGACCCGTGCGTGGGCTCGAACACCGCGGCGTGCGCCCCGAAGTTCCCGCCGGGGGCGAGGCCGAGCCCGCCGACGAGGCCGGCCGCGAGGTCGGAGACGATGTCGCCGTAGAGGTTCGGGCAGACGAGCACCTCGTACTCCTCGGGTCGCTGCACGAGCTGCATGGAGAGGTTGTCGACGATCCGATCCTCGAACTCGACGTCGCCGTTCTCCTCTGCCACCTCACGCGCGACGCGGAGGTAGAGCCCGTCGGTGAACTTCATGATGTTCGCCTTGTGAACCGCGGTCACCTTGCGACGGTCGTTCTGACGCGCGTAGTCGAAGGCGAACTCGACGATTCGGCGCGTGCTCGCGACCGAGATCGGCTTGATCGAGAAGCCGGAGTCGGGCCGAAGGCGAGCGCCGTGGTCGCGGAGCCATTCCACGAGCTCTTGCGCGGCGGTGCTCCCCACCTCGAATTCGACGCCCGCATAGAGATCTTCGGTGTTCTCGCGGACGACGACGAGGTCGACGCCCTCGTAGCGCGAGCGGACGCCTGCGTAGCTCTTGCACGGGCGCACCTGCCCGTACAGGTCGAGCGCGGTTCGAAGCGCGACGTTCACGGAGCGGAACCCGGTTCCGACCGGCGTCGTGATCGGACCCTTGAGTGCCACTCCGTTCCGCTTGATCGAGTCGAGCACGTCGTCCGGAAGCGGGTTCCCGCCGTGCTTGCCCATCACGTCGGCCCCCGCCTCCCCGACCTCCCACTCGATGTCCACGCCGCTCGCGTCGATTACGCGGCGGGTTGCCTCGGCGATCTCGGGCCCCGTCCCGTCGCCCGGGATGAGGGTCACGCGGTGCGTCACGCTGCCGGACTCTAGCGAGCCGTCGCAGCGGCCCGGTCCGGATAGATTTTCCGCGCTGTGGATGACTTCAGACCAGGGCTCGAAGGAGTCGTCGCCGTCGAGACCGAGATCGCGGAGCCCGACCGCGAAGGTGGCCAGCTGCGCTACCGCGGCGTCGACATCGAAGAGCTCGTCGGCCGCTATCCCTACGAGCGCGTCTGGGGGCTCCTGGTCGACGACGACCTCGACTCGACGATGCCCGAGCCCGAGCCGTACGAGCCAGCGCGGCTCACCGGGAACGCGCCCGCCGACCTGCAGGCGGAGACCGCGCGCCTCGCGGGCGAGTGGAACCTGGGCAAGCTGAACGAGATCTCGGACGAGCAGGCCCGCGAAGATCTCGCGAGGCTCTCGGCGCTCATGATGGAGATCGTCGCCCGTTCGGCGGCGATCGCCGACGGACGCGAGCCCGCCGCGGACGGCGTCGTCGCGGAGGGTGCGACGGCGGCGGAGAAGTTCCTGCTTCGCTGGCGCGGGCAGGCCGACCCGCGCCACGCGAAGGCGATCGACACGTACTGGATCTGTACCGCCGAGCATGGCCTGAACGCCTCCACGTTCACGGCCCGGGTCGTCGCCTCGACCGGCGCCGACTGCGGCGCCGCCCTGTCGTCGGCGGTCGGCGCGCTCTCGGGGCCGCTGCACGGCGGTGCTCCGGCGTACGTTAAGCCGATGCTCGAGGAGGTCGCCCGTCTCGGCGACCCCGAGCGTTGGGTTCGGGAGGCGCTCACGAGCGGCAAGCGGATCATGGGGTTCGGTCACCGTGTCTACCGCGCGGAAGATCCGCGGTCGCGCCTGCTGAAGCGCGTCGCGAAGGAGCTCGATGCGCCGAACGTCGAGATCGCCGAGAAGCTCGAGCAGGTCGCGCTCCACGCCCTCCAGGAGCGCCACCCCGAGCGCGTGCTTGCGACGAACGTCGAGTACTACTCAGCGGTCGTCCTCGACGTCGCCGAGATTCCGCCACCGCTCGCGCCGGCGATGTTCGCGTGCTCCCGCGTTGCGGGCTGGTCGGCGCACATCCTCGAGCAAAAGCGAACGGGACGGCTCTTCCGGCCTTCGGCGCGCTACGTCGGCCCCGGCGCCCGTCCGGCCTCGGCGGTCGGCTCGGCCGCGCCGGTTGCTCGTTGAGGCTCGCGGAAGCGGTCGCGAAGGCGGCGCGCCTCACCGACGAGCGCGCCCGCGCCGATCTCCGTCGCGAGGTGGACGAGGACCTGGAAGAAGCCGCCCGAAGCGACGACTTTCGCGAGCGGGCGCTCGCGTACCGGGCGATCGGAGAGCTTCGCTTCGCGCAGAAGACGGAGCTCCTTCGTCGTGGTCTCGAGGACGAGAGCCCCGCCTGCCGCGGCTCGGCGCTCCTCTCGCTCGAGCTCCTCTCGCGCGACCACCCGCGGCTGGTCAACGCGAACCGTCCACTCCTTCACGAGCTCGCGAACGCCGATCCGAACTCGGCCGTGCGCCGGCTCGCGGTGCTCTGCCTGAAGAACGGATCGCCCATGCGCGACACGCTCACCCTTCTCGAGCATCTCGCGCAGGAGGAGAGCGAGGAGAAGGAGCTGCGGGCGGCCGCCTCCTCCGTCCACCGGACGCTCAAGCGCAAGGCGGCGGCGCGCTAACCGCGGCGCGCGTGCGGGTGCGCGCGGAAGTAGACGTCGCGCCGGCGGCGTTCCGAGACGTGCGTGTAGAGCTCGGTAGTCCCGAGGTCGGCGTGGCCGAGCATCTCCTGGACGCTCCTCAGGTCGGCTCCGCCCTCGAGAAGGTGCGTCGCGAACGAGTGGCGAAGGACGTGCGGATGCACGCGCGTCGGCTCGAGGCCGGCCTTGACGGCGAGCCTCCGCAGGATCAGGAACGCGCCAGCGCGCGTCAGGGCGCCGCCGTGGGCGTTCAGAAAGAGCTCGGGGCGGTGCCTTCGGTCGAGGTATGGACGGCCACGCGCGAGGTAGCGACGGACGGCGTCGACCGCCCGGCGGCCGAGCGGGACGACCCGCTCCTTGTCGCCCTTCCCGACGCAGCGAACGAGCCCGTTCTCGAGGTCGACGCCGGCCCGCTCGAGCGCGACCGCTTCGCCGACCCGTAAGCCGGCGCCGTAGAGGAGCTCGACGAGCGCTCCGTCGCGGAGCGCACGCGGCGTCGTCCCCGCCGCGGCATCGATCAGGCGGGCGATCTCGATCGGCGTCAGAGAGCGCGGAAGCCGAGTCCGCCGGCGGGGGAGCGGGATCTCGAGCGCCGGGTTCTCGGAACGGATGCCAAGCAGTACCAGATGGCGGTAGAAGGTTCGCGCGGCCGCCGCCTTGCGAGCGATCGAGCTCGGCGAGAGCCCGCGCGCGCGGAGGTCGGCGAGCCAGGCGTGCACCTCGTCGCTCGTCGCCGAGGTCGGCGGCCGGTCGAGGAACGTGGCCAGATCGGCGAGGTCGTAGCGGTAGGCGGCAACCGTCCGCGGGGCCCGCTGTGCGGCCAGGAGGGCGAGGAAGCTCTCGACGGCGGCATCCGTCATCGCCAGCGGACGAGTTCGAGGTCACGAGCGCTCTCCCTCGTCCGAATCGGCACCGTTCGCCGTCGATCGGTCCCATTCCGTGCGAGAAGGGCGCGAGCTTCCGCCGTATGCTGGAGGCCGGGTGGAGGGTGGCGAGGGTCCCCACCCTGGGTGGGGGCGCGGCGGTGTCCGAGGACGGCGCTTCCGTTCGGCGTGATCCGCACGCTTCACGCGCGCGGGTGTGCCCGGTCGTAGACCTTCCGGAGGCGGCGGCCGTCGACGTGGCTGTAGACCTGCGTGGTCGAGAGCGACGCGTGCCCGAGGAGCTCCTGGATCGTCCGCAGGTCCGCTCCCCCCTCGAGCAGATGGGTCGCGAACGCGTGCCGCAGGCGATGCGGGTTCGGGAGCAAGCGCCGAAGCGTCGAGGTGTCGAGCGGTCGTCCGCGTACGGAGAGGAAGAGCCGGTTCTCGGCGCCGCGCGCGAGGGCCGGCCGGCCGCGCTCGAGGTAGAGCCGCAGCCGGTAGGCGGCCTCCTCGCCGAGCGGGATCACCCGCTCCTTGCCGCCCTTCCCTCGCACGCGAACGAGCTCCGCCTCGAAGTCGACGTCGGCGAGCTCGAGGTCGACCGCCTCCCGGGCGCGAAGGCCGGCCGAGTAGACGAGCTCGAAGAGCGCGCGGTTTCGGACGCCGAGCGGCGCGTCGTCCTCGAACCCCTCGAGGAGCGAGTCCGTCT
>JALZFU010000205.1 GCA_030861385.1 Actinomycetota bacterium | reverse complement strand
CCCCCACGACTCCTCCCTGGCCTCTCGCGCGAGAGGCTTTTTTGTACCGGCGCGCAATCGAGGAGAGGAAGTGGAGCGGTACGAAGCAGACGCAATCGAGCGAAGGTGGCAGGACGTCTGGCGCCGCGAGCGAGCCTTCCACGTCCCGAACCCGGGCGAGCCGGGCGCCCCGGAAGCGGGCGCGAAGACGTACGTCCTCGAGATGCTTCCCTACCCCTCGGGCGAGCTCCATATGGGGCACGTCCGGAACTACATGCTGGGCGAAGTCGTCTCGCACTTCCGGCGCCGAAACGGCTACGCCGTCCTGCGGCCAATGGGGTTCGACGCGTTCGGGCTTCCGGCCGAGAACGCGGCGATCAGGGAGGGCGGCCACCCGCGCGACGTCACGGAGCGGAACATCGCAGCCATCCGCGCCCAGATGGAGCGGATGGGATGGGCGATCGACTGGGATCGCGTGCTCGCGACCCACGAGTCGACCTACTACCGGTGGACGCAGTGGCTCTTCCTGCGCTTCCTCGAGCGCGGGCTCGCCTACCGAAAGCAGGCGCCCGTCAAGTGGTGCCCGAACGACCAGACCGTGCTCGCGAACGAGCAGGTGATCGACGGGCGCTGCGAGCGCTGCGGCGCCGGGGTCGAGGCGAGGGCGCTCGAGCAGTGGTTCTTCCGAATCACGGCGTACGCCGACGCGCTTCTCGACGACATGGCGCTTCTCGAGTCGTGGCCGGAGCGCGTCCTGACGATGCAGCGGAACTGGATCGGCCGCTCGGAGGGGGCGGAGATCGTCTTTCCGGTCGAGGGCGTCGACGACGAGGTCCGCGTCTTCACGACGCGCCCCGACACGCTCTTCGGCGCCACCTTCTTCGTCCTCGCACCCGAGCACCCGCTCGTCGAGCGGCTCGTCGCCGGAACGGAGAGGGAACGCGACGTTCTCGAATACGTCCGCCACGCTGCCGCCCGCTCGGCCGTCGAACGCGAGGAGAAGGAGAAGGACGGCGTCGACACGGGTCGCCGCGTCGTGAACCCTGCCACCCGCGAGCCGATCCCGATCTGGGTCGCGGACTACGTCCTCATGGAGTACGGGACCGGCGCGATCATGGGCGTTCCCGCCCACGACGAGCGCGACTTTGCCTTCGCCGAGCGCTACGGGCTTCTCGTGAAGACCGTCGTCGTCCCGGCCGAGGGGACGGAGGACGTCGAGGCGGAGGGTGCCTTCGTCGCGCACACGGCCAACGAGGTCCTCGTGAACTCGGGCGACTTCTCTGGTCTCCCGGCGCCCGAGGGGAAACGTGCGATCGTCGAGTGGCTCGAGCGCAAGCGCTCCGGCCGCTTCGTCGTCGGCTACCGACTGCGCGACTGGCTCCTCTCGCGCCAGCGCTACTGGGGCTGTCCGATCCCGGTCGTCCACTGCGCGCGCTGCGGGACGGTGCCCGTGCCCGATGACGAGCTTCCCGTCGTACTCCCCGACGTGGAGGAATACCTCCCCAAGGGGCGCTCGCCGCTCGCGGCCGCGGAGGACTGGGTAAGGACGCCCTGCCCCGCGTGCGGCGGGGACGCGCTCCGCGAGACGGACACGATGGATACGTTCGTCGACTCGTCGTGGTACTTCATCCGCTACGCGGACGCGCGAAACGACGAGGCGCCGTTCGACCGCGCCGTCGCCGACTACTGGCTTCCCGTGAACCAGTACATCGGCGGCGTGGAGCACGCGATCCTGCACCTCCTCTACGCCCGCTTCTTCACGAAGGTGATGGAGGAGATCGGGCTTGTCGGCTTCCGCGAGCCCTTCGCGCGCCTCTTCACCCAGGGGATGCTCCACCGCCACGGCGCGAAGATGTCGAAGTCGAAGGGGAACGTGATCGTCCCCGACGACTACGTCGAGCGCTACGGAGCGGACGCCGTCCGGCTCTACCTCCTCTTCATCGGGCCCGTCGAGCAGGACTCCGAGTGGCAGGACCGCGACTTCGAGGGCGTCGTGCGCTTCCTCCATCGCCTCTGGCGCGTCGCGCTCCAGCAAGCGGCGAAGCCGCGCGGTGGTGACCCGGGCGACGGTGCGCTCGCGCGCAAGGCGCACGCGACGATCGCCAAGGTGACGGACGACATCGGACGCCGCTTCGCGCTGAACACGCCGATCGCGGCCGTCATGGAGCTCGTGAACGAGATCAGCAAGGATCCCGACGATCCGGCTGCGCGGTTCGCAGCCGAGACGGCCGTCAGCCTGATTCAGCCCTACGCGGCGCACATCGCCGAGGAGCTCTGGGAGCGCCTCGGGCACGAGCGGCTCTGGGAGACGGCGTGGCCCCGGGCAGATCGCGCAAAGCTCGAGCGCGATACCTTCGAGCTCGTCGTCCAGGTGAACGGCCGCGTGCGCGCGCGAACCGAGGTCCCGATCGATCTGAGCGAGGACGAGCTCGTCGGCCGCGCACAGGAGCTCGCTCGAGCTCGCGGCCACCTGGACGCGAAGGAGATCCGCAAGGCGATCGTCGTCCCCGGCAAGCTCGTCAACCTCGTCGTCTGACACCAGCCCGGCGGTTCCTTGACCTCGCCCGACGTCGTCCTCGTCGCGTGGCTTGCGATCGCAGCCTTGTCCGGCTACCTGCGCGGCCTCACGGGCCAGCTGCTCTCCCTCGCGGGCGTGCTCGTCGGTCTCATCGCCGGCGCGCTTGCCGCACCGCATCTCCTCCCTCGCGACCACTCGGAGTGGATTCCGCTCGCGAGCTTCGCCGGAGCGGCGACGGGCGCTCTTGCGCTCGGCCTCGCGAGCGGGCGGCTCTCGGCTGGGGCGAGCTCGTTCCTCTCTGGGCGGCCGGCTCTTCGTGCGGCCGACCGGGCCGGCGGCGCGCTCGCGGGTGGCCTGCTCGGCCTTGCGCTTGCCTCCCTCACGGCCGTTCTCCTTCTCCACCAGCCCTCCCTCGGGCTTCGGAGCGCCGTTCAGGAATCGCGCCTCCTTCCTGCGCTCGTCCGGGCGGTGCCGCTCGACCCGCTCCTGCGTGCCCTCGCGCGCTTCGACCCGCTTCCGATCCTCCCCTACCTGGCGCCGCGCGCGCTGCCGCCGCCCGACGCGAGCGTCCTTCGCAGCGCAGGGGCGCACGCGGCGGCGGCGAGCGTCGTCAAGGTCGAGGGAACGTCGTGCGGACTCGGCGTCCAGGGATCCGGGTGGGTCGCCGCCGAGGGACTCGTCGCGACGAACGCCCACGTCGTCTCGGGGCAGAACGACACGCGCGTCCTCGTCCCCGACGGCACGCAGCTGGAGGCGACCGTCGTCTACC
>JALZFU010000164.1 GCA_030861385.1 Actinomycetota bacterium | reverse complement strand
GAGCACGCGCTGGAGGTTCGTCGCCGAGACGTCGTGGCCGAGCGCCGCACGGTAGAGCGAGCGGAGCTCGGAGATCGTGAACTCGGGCGGGGCGAGCGCGAAGCCGACGTTCGTGTACGAAAGCTTTGCGCGCAGCCGGTCACGACCGGCGAGCGCGATCGCGCCGTGGTCGAAGGCCGGCGCCGGAAGCGCGTCGAGCGCGTGCCAGGCGGTGTCGGCCGGAACGGCCGGCTCGTGGTTGGCCGGGACAAGGCCGAGGTACGCCGTCGCCAGGACCCAGTCATCGGGATAGCGGTCGGGGTCACTCCGCGTCTCGAGCTGCTCGAGGTGGGCGAGCTCACGGACGTCGACCTTGGCGGCCAGATGTCGCCGGATCGAGCGCTCGAGCGTCTCCCCCGCGTCGAGGTAGCCGCCCGGAAGCGACCACGTGCCGAGGAACGGCTCGCGTGCCCGCTCCCAGAGCAGGACCTGAAGCCTCCCCGCCCGCACCTGGAGCACGACGGCGAGCGCTTCGTGACTCGGACGGCGTCTGGTAGACTTCGACACGAGTTTTCGACCTAGAGGCTCAAACCTCCGGAGGATAGATGAAGGCGCTCGTCGTCGTGGACATGCTCAAGGACTTCGTCGACGGCGAGCTCGCCAATCCGCGCGCACAGCTGATCGTCGAGCCGCTCCGCCGCCTCCTCGCACACGCCCGCGAGAACGGCTGGGTCGTCGTGTTCTCGAACGACGCACACCGCCCGGGCGACCCCGAGCTGAAGGTCTGGGGCGAGCACGCCATGGAGGGCACACCGGGTGCGCAAGTGATCCCAGAGCTCTCGCCGCGTGAGGGCGAGATCGTCTCCAGTAAGCGGACGTATGGCGCCTTCGACGAGACGGGCCTCGCGGGGGAGCTTCGCGAGCGGGGGGTCGACGAGGTCGTCGTCACGGGGCAGCACACGCACATCTGCGTTCGTCACACCTCGTACGGCGCGCTTCGGAACGGTTTCGAGCTCACGGTGCCCCGCGACGCCGTCTGCGCCTTCGAAGGCGTCGACGAAGACGACGCGCTCGACTACCTGAAGATGGCGTACGGCGCGAACGTGACGACCGTCGACGAGCTCACCCGCGCGACGGTCCCCGCGACCGCGTAGCTACGCTCCGCGCAGCGGGTTAGCGAAAAGGCGCCGAGCGGCGCCGCTGCGTTCCGAAACCGGGCCGACCGAAAGACAACGTGACAATGCGCGATACGGCGGTCATTCGATGAGCGCGCGAGCTGCGATCGCCGCGGCGAGCGGCACGGGCGTCGGCCTCCTCGCCGCGCTCGCGATCCTGTACTGGTCGCACGCGCACGCCCTCGGGCTCGTCCTCGGCGGCTCCGCCGCGTCGGTCGCCGTCCTCGCGTTCGTCGCCTCCCTATGGCTCGACGCTGCGCCGCCCCGGCGCGACACTCACCGAGCCGCGCTCGTCGTCTTCCTCCTCTCGATCGCGCTCGGACTCATGCTCGGGGCGAGCGCTCACGGTGGGCACGGCTGATGAACCGACTGGCGCACGAGACGAGCCCCTACCTCCTCCAGCACGCCGACAACCCGGTCGACTGGTACCCGTGGGGCGAGGAGGCGTTCGAGCGGGCGAGCAGCGAGGACAAGCCGATTCTCCTCTCGGTCGGCTACGCAGCATGTCATTGGTGCCATGTCATGGAGCACGAGTCGTTCGAAGACGAGGAGACGGCGCGACTCATGAACGAACGCTTCGTATGCGTGAAGGTCGACCGCGAGGAGCGCCCGGACGTCGACGGCCTGTACATGGAGGCCGTCGTAGGCCTCACCGGCCACGGCGGCTGGCCGATGACCGTCTTCCTGACCCCAGACAGGAAGCCGTTTTGGGGCGGGACCTATTTCCCGCCCGAGCCCCGCCACGGGATGCCGAGCTTTCGCGAGGTGCTGATCGCAATGTCGGAGCTCTGGCGCGGCCGTCGCAGCGACGTGGGACTCCAGGCCGAGCAAGTGACCGAAGCGATCAGGAAGGCGAGCGAGCTCGCACCGTCGCGCGAGCCGCTGACCTCCTCCCTCCTTTCGAACGCACTCGCCGTCATCGGACGTACATTCGACCGAGAGCACGGCGGATTCGGCGCGGCGCCGAAGTTCCCGCCCGCCTCGACGCTCGAGTTCCTCCTCCGCATCCAGACCGCTCGCGGCTCCGAGGAGGCCGCCGCGATGGCGCGCCTCACCCTCGACCGGATGGCCGCGGGCGGCATGTACGACCAGCTTGGGGGAGGCTTCCATCGCTATTCCGTCGACCGTATCTGGCTCGTCCCCCACTTCGAGAAGATGCTCTACGACAACGCGCTCCTCGCCGCGGCGTACCTGCACGCCTGGGTCGTGACGAGGGAAGCGCGGTACCGGTGCGTCGTCGAGGAGACCCTCGACTACCTCGTGCGCGAGATGCAACTACCGGACGGCGGC
The DNA here is from genome assembly GCA_030861385.1 of Actinomycetota bacterium. GTDB lineage: Bacteria > Actinomycetota > Thermoleophilia > Gaiellales > Gaiellaceae > JALZFU01. Next base: position 7,667 of record JALZFU010000164.1, on the reverse strand, counting down.
TTCGCGTCGGCTCAGGATGCCGATACCGCGGGCGTCGAGGGCCTCACGTACACCTGGACGCGCGACGAGATCGAGAGCATCCTCACGCGTGAAGAGGCGGACGCGGTCGTCCGCCGGTTCGGGCTCACGGACGCAGGCAACTTCGAGGGTCGAAACGTGCTCCACCTCGCGAACGAGGCGGCGGTCGTCCCGGCGAAGGCGCTCGAGCGGCTTCTCGCGGAGCGAAACCGGCGGGAGCAGCCCCTCCGCGACGACAAGGCGCTCGCGGCGTGGAACGGTCTCGCACTCGCGGCGTTCGCGGAAGCGGGGCGGCGGCTCGCGCGGCCCGATTACCTGGACGTCGCTCGCTCGCTCGCAGGTTTCCTCCTCGGAGCGCTCTCGGACGAGCGCGGCCGGCTCCACCGCACGTACCGCGACGGCGTCGCGAGAATCGACGGTTACCTCGAGGACTACGCGTGCGTCGCGAACGGGCTCCTCGAGCTCTATACGGCGACGGCCGAGCTCCGCTGGCTCGAGGAGGCGCGCCGGATCGCGCTCGTCGCGGTCGACCTCTTCGCCGATCCCGCCCAGGGCGGCTTCTTCTTCACGCCGCGCGACGGAGACGGTCTGGTTGCCCGCCGGAAGGAGCTCGACGACCATCCGGCGCCGTCGGGGAACTCGATGCTCGCGTTCGTCCTCCTTCGGCTCGCACGCCTCTACGGCGACGACGAGCTCGAGCGCCACGCGGTCGGCGTCTTCCGTCTCGCGCGGCCACTCGTCGAGCGCTCGCCGGGTGCGGTCGGCCACCTTCTCTGCGCGCTCGACCTCCACTTCTCGCCCCACCGCGAGATCGCGCTGGTCGGCCCGCCGGGCGATGCGGCGACCGAGGAGCTGCGGGAGGCCGTTCTCACACCCTTCGAGCCGAGCACCGTCTTCGCGTTCGCATCCGGGCCGGGCGACCCCGCGCTCGAGCGCGTGCCGCTCCTCGCTGGGAAGGGGCTCGTCGACGGGCAACCCGCCGTCTACGTCTGCGAGGCGTTCGCCTGCCGCGCGCCGGTGACGAACGCCGCCGAGCTCCTCGCCGCCTAGACAGCCGTCACAGCAGACGGCGAGTGAGCGCGGCGTCGCAGACCACTTCTTGCGCCCGGTGGAACTCGCCGCCGACCGGCCCTCACGCCGCCATCAGCTTCGCGACCTGGCGGAGGTCGTGGACGAAGTCGGCCATCGCCTGACGGCGGGCCGCATCGTCGGGAGCACGGAGGATCGACGACGGGTGCACCGTCGCGACCACGTAGCGCGCAAGCGCTGACTCGACGGGGACGCCGCGCTGCTTCGTGACCCGGAACTGACGGCCGAGAAGCGTCTGCGCGGCCGTCGCTCCAAGCGCGACGACGACTTTCGGGCGCACGAGCTCGATCTCGGCCTCGAGCCACGGCTTGCACGCCGTCATCTCGGCCCAGTTCGGCTTCTGGTGAATTCGCCGCTTCCCGCGCGGCTCCCACTTGAAGTGTTTGACCGCGTTCGTCACGTACGCCCGGCGCCGATCAATCCCGGCCTCCTCGAGCGCCTCGTCGAGGAGACGACCGGCCGGGCCGACGAAGGGACGCCCCTCGAGGTCCTCCTCGTTCCCGGGCTGCTCACCGACGAACATCACGGCCGCGCCGGCGGTGCCCTCGCCGAAGACGGTCTGCGTCCCCGTCCGCCAGAGGTCGCACGCCTTGCAGCCGGCGGCCGCCTCGCGCGTCTTCTCGAGGGTCGGTCGCTCCGGCACGAGCGGCGCGGGCGTCCCGAAGAGCTCGCCCTGGCTCACGGCATCCGTATACCCGCCTCCGGCTGCCGCAACCGGTGCGCTCCGCTGATCGGGCGCGTTTGGGCGTGTGCGCGGAGGGAAGGCGGCGAGTGAATGACGTCGGACCGTGTCTACCCGGCTCCCGAATCGGGCTCGCCTTCGAGCCTCGAGGTGGCCGTGATCGGAGCGGGTCAAGCGGGGCTCGCGATCGGGTACTTCCTCGCCGGCCAGGGACGTGGCTTCGTGATCCTCGATCGCGCAGAGTCGGTGGGAGCCGCTTGGCGCGAACGCTGGGAGTCGCTCACGCTCTTCACTCCCCGGCGCTACAACGGCCTCCCGGGGCTTCCGTTCCCCGGCGATCCGGACGGCTACCCGAACCGGGACGAGGTGATCGCGTATCTCGAGCGGTACGCGGAGACCTTCGACCTCCCGGTCGAGCTCGGAAGCGAGGTGCGAAGGCTGACCTCTCGAGGCGGCCGCTTTCTCCTCGACGCGGACGGGAAGAGGATCGACGCCGAGCAGGTGGTCGTCGCGACAGGTCCGTTCCAGGCGCCGTCCGTTCCAGCGATCGCCGATCGGCTCGCGCCTGAGATCTTCCAGACGCACAGCACGGGCTACCGGAGGCCGAGCGACGTCCCCGACGGGACGGTCCTCGTGGTCGGCGGCGGAAACACCGGGTTCCAGATCGCCAAGGAGCTCTCGGCGACGCACGCGGTGCACCTCTCGGTCGGCTCGCGCCAGACCCCGCTGCCGCAACGCATCCTGGGCCGCGACGTCTTCTGGTGGCTGACCAAGTCTCGTGTGCTCTCGACGACGGTCGACTCGCGGCTCGGACAACGGCTGCAGCACCGAGACACGCTTATCGGTTCGAGCCCGCGCGAGCTCGAGCGGCGCTACGGCGTCGTGTTGAAGCCTCGGACGGTCGACGCCGAGGGACGTACGGTCCGCTTCGCAGACGGGAGCGCGCTCGCTGTCGACGCGGTCATCTGGGCGACGGGATACCGCTCCGACCACGCGTGGATCGAGCTGTCCGTGTTCGCCGACCGCGGGCGAGTCCGCCACCGGCGCGGCGTCACCGACATCTCCGGGCTCTACTTCCTCGGCCTCACCTGGCAGCACACGCGCGGCTCCGCCCTGCTCGGGTGGGTGAAGGACGACGCCGAGTTCATCGCCCACCAGATCGAGACCCTCGCCGCGGGCGAGAGACGTGCGGCCGTGGCGTCGCCCGAAGATGGAAGCGAGCGCCGGAGACAGCAGTCGAAAGAAAGGGTTTGAGCATGGCGAACGACAACGGTGACACGCAGACCCACACGCTCGACCGGCTTCCGACTGAGGTCGAGGGGCTCCCCGAGGCGGTCGCCGCCGAGGTCGTCGAGCTATCGGACGGCGGCTCGTTCGAACTGGAGATTGCTCCCGTCGCGAAGCGGCTCGGGGAGACGACGGTGCGGATGCTGGCCTACAACCGTTCTATCCCGGGGCCGACCCTGAAGGTCGGCCAAGACTCGACCGTGACCGTGCACGTCACCAATCGTGGAGACCTGGAAGCAACGGTGCACTGGCACGGGCTCCGGCTCGAGAACCGTTACGACGGGACGCACGACACGCAGGCGCCGATTCCCGTGGGAGAGACGTTCACCTACGAGGTGCGCTTCCCGGACCCGGGCGCCTACTGGTACCACCCCCACATTCGCGAGGACTACGGCCAGGAGATGGGTCTCTACGGGAACATCCTGGTCGTACCCGCAGAGCCCCACTACTGGCCTCCCGCGAGCAGGGAGCTTCTGCTGACGCTGGACGACGTCCTCGTCGAGGACGGGGTCCTCGCTCCCTTCAGCCACTCGCAGACGACGCACGTCGCGATGGGCCGCTTCGGGAACGTCATGCTCGTCGCCGGCGAGTCCGATCTCCAGCTCCAGGCGAACCGCGGCGAGGTCGTGCGCTTCTACTTCACGAACACCGCGAATACGCGTGTCTTCAACGTCACGCTGCCGGGTGCCCGGATGAAGCTCGTCGGCGGCGACAGCGGGCATTACGAACACGAGGAGTTCGTCGACGAGGTGCTCCTCGCTCCCTCCGAGCGTGTCGTCGTCGACGTCCTCTTCCCCGAGGCCGGCGACCTCGCCCTCGAGCACCGAACGCCTGATCGCTCGTACAAGCTCGCCGCGATCACGGTGACCGACGAGCCGGCCGCTCCCGAGCTCGCGGAGCAGTTCGAGGTCCTGCGCACGAATTCCGACCTCGCGGCCGAGCGGGAGCGGATCGCTCCTTTCCTCGACGCGCCCGCCGACAAGACGCTTGCCTTCGTCGCCGAGATGGACATGGGGCCCGCGGAAGGAACGGGCCCCGTCGTGTACGCGTGCCCGATGCACCCGGACGTCGTCCAGCACGAGCCCGGCCGATGTCCGAAGTGCGGGATGAAGCTCCTGGCGAGGGAGGCTGCCGCCGAGACCACGTATGCCTGTCCGATGCATCCGGACGTCGTGAGCAACGCGCCCGACCGCTGCCGGAAGTGCGGCATGAAGCTCGTACCGAGCAACCTCGTCGGTGAGGCCGGTCACGGCTCGCACTCCCCGTCCGGGCACGAAGCGGCCGAACACGAGCACCACCGCGCTGCTGAAAACCACGCGCACCACGAGCACGGCCACCCCCACGAAGCGGCGCAGGGGATCGAGTGGGAAGACGACATGGTCGAGGTCAACCGCATGACCACCCCGGCGAACATGCGGTGGAAGCTGATCGACCGGGCCACGGGCGCGGAGAACGCGCAGGTCGCCTGGCGCTTCCGCGTCGGCGACCAAGTGAAGATCCGGCTGGTGAACGAGATGGACTCCGACCACCCGATGCCGCACCCCTTCCATGTCCACGGTGCCGGTCGCTTCCTGATCCTGGCGCGGGACGGGGCCGTCGAGCCGAACCTCGTCAGGAAGGACACCGTGCTCGTGCGAACCGGCGAGACGGTCGACATCCTCCTCGACGTCACCAACCCGGGCCGGTGGATGGCGCACTGCCACATCGCCGAGCACCACGAGAGCGGGATGATGTTCGCCTTCGACGTGGAAGAGGCGGCGTGAGGGACGGAGCCCGCGCGCGTCGCTCATCCTCGTCTCCCTAGCCGCTTTCCTCACGCCGCGGCGGCAGCGCAGCCTCGGGCCGCTCGACCTAGCCGAGCGGATCGTACGCGCCGAGTTGTCGGCTCTCGTGCGAGGTGCGATGCTGACCTCGTCGCTCCATGGGCGCCGCGTCGTACGAGCAGATCTGCGCAGCTCACCGCTGGGACGTGCCTGCGCGCTACAACATCGCCTTCGACGTCTGCGACAAGCACCCCCGCGAGACGCTCGCGATGGTGTGGGAGAGCTTCGACGGCTCCTACCGGGAGCTCAAGTGGGGCGAGCTCCAAGATCTCGCGAACCAGGCGGCGCACGTGCTCGCCGATCACGGCATCGAGCGCGGTGACCGGGTCGCGGTCGTCCTGCCCGCCACACCCGAGACGGCTGCTCTCTTCTTCGGCGTCTGGAAGCTCGGTGCGATCCTGCTCTCGATGTCGCTCCTCTACGGCGACGATTCGATCCGCCACCGCCTGTCTGACTCGGGCGCGAAGCTCGTCGTCACCGACCGGGCAAACGGGGCCCGCTTCCAGGGCGCCAGCGCGCGGCTCCTCGTGGTCGACGAGGACGCGCTTGCCGGCGCGTCGCGCGAGTTCCTCACCTGCGAGACCTCGTCGGACGATCCCGCCCAGCTCTACTACACGTCGGGAACGACGGGACTCGCGAAGGGGATCGTGCACGCGCATCGCTACATCCTCGCCCACGAGGAGTTCGTCTACTGCCACGAGGTCCAGGAGGGAGAGCGCTTCCACGGGATGGGCGAATGGGCCTGGGCGGCCGGCATCGCGCCGCTGCTCGGCCCGTGGCGGCTCGGCGCGGTGCAGTGCGTGTACCGACGCGAGGCGGGGTTCGACCCGCACAAGCAGCTCGACTTCCTGAGCCGGCGCGGGGTCACGAACGTGTTCACCACGCCGACGGCGATGCGGGCGATGATGGCGATCGCAGATGCTGGGAAGCGGTACCCGCAGAAGTTCCGCCGTGTTTGCTCAGCGGGCGAGCCGTTGAATCCGGAGGCGATTCGCTGGTTCCGCGAGCAGTACGGAGTGACGGTGCTCGACTATTACGGATTGACGGAGTCGTATCCCCTCGTCGCCAACTACCCGTTCATGGTGGTGCGGGAGGGGTCGATGGGGAAGCCGATGCCCGGCTGGGACGTCGAGCTCCTCGACGAGGACGAGCGCCCCGTCGCGCACGGCGAGCGGGGCGAGATCTGCCTCCGCGCCCGCTCCAACCCCCACTACCCGCTCGGCTACTGGAACAGGCCGGCCGAGAGCGACGAGGTGTTCGGCGGGGAGTGGTTCCACACGAAGGACGCCGCTCGGCAAGACGACGACGGGTACGTCTGGTACGAGGGGCGCGCGGACGACGTGATCATCGCGGCTGGCTACCGGATCGGCCCGTTCGAAGTCGAGTCGGCGTGTCTCGAACACCCCGCGGTTGCAGAGGCGGCGGCGGTCGCCTCACCTGATGAGTTGCGCGGGCACGTCGTGAAGGCGTTCATCGTCCTCGCCGCCGGGCGCGAGCCGTCGGACGAGCTCGGCGACGAGATCAAGGCGTTCGTCCGCGATCGGCTCTCCGCCTACGCCTACCCGCGCCGCATCGAGTTCGTCGACGACCTCCCGAAGACGCTCACCGGCAAGATCCGCCGCGTCGAGCTCCGTCGACTCGAGCTCGAACGCGCTCACGCGGCGCGCAGCTGAGAGGTCGCGCGCACGCACGGAAGCGGGGAGCGAGAAAGGCCACGGCGGGGGGAGCGCGTAGGGTTCGCGTGACGAGAAGGAGGTTTTCGGATGGCGCTTGCACGTGTCGTGTCCTTCGAGGGAGTCGGCAAGGAGCGGATCGAGCAGATGCAGCGCGAGATCCGGGAAGGGGAGCGACCCGAGGAGATACCGGCGAGCGAGATCGTCGTCCTCCACGACGCGGAGGCCGAGAAATCGCTCGTGATCCTCTTCTTCGAAAGCGAGGACGACTACAGACGCGGCGACGAGGCGTTGAACGCCATGCCGGCCGGCGATACGCCGGGACGGCGGACCTCGGTCGCGAAGTACGACGTCGCGATTCGCATGACCGCGTGAGGCGGGCGTCCTCGAAGCGCGCGACGCCGCGGTCCTCTACACCTCGATCCCGTACGCCTCCGTGAAGGCGTCCTGCGCGTAGGACAGCGATGCGTAGGCGAAACCCTTGTCGCCCCAGCTCGTACCCCAGCTGTTTCGCACGATGAAGCGGTCCGGCGTGTAGCCGACGAGCGCGACTGCGTGCCCCCCGCGGGTCGTGTTCGGCTGGTAGTCGTCGAGATTGCCGTTCGTGAAGCCGGCGTCGTCCCAGGTCGCGTCGACGTCGAGGCGCGTGAGGATCGGTCCTTTCGTGGCCAGCCATGACCGCCACTGGGAGAGGTTCCGGTCGAGGTTGAAGTAGGCGACGATCTTTCGCCGCGCGGCCAGGGCGTAGAAGGTCTGCGCCTCCCCCGGGTAGAGCTTGCCCGAGGCGAACGCGAGGTAGCGGTTGAGGACGAGGCCGAACTTGCGGGCGACGTCGAGTGCCGTCTTCAAGCTCGTCCCCTCGCTCTCGATAAAGGTGGTCGGGCGGGTGATGAAGGGATCGGTTTCCTTCGCCGCCATCCAGAGGAAGCGTGGCGAGAGGAGCTGCTTCTGGTCGAGGCGAGCAGCCTTGACGAAGTGCCAGCGACAGACGGAATCGGCGCTCGCCCAGCCGACGCAGGAGCCCGTCTGGCCTTGGTCCCCGATCGCCCACCAATCCTCCCGCAGGTCCTTGGAAGTCGGAATCGCGGCTCGGGC
>JALZFU010000230.1 GCA_030861385.1 Actinomycetota bacterium | reverse complement strand
CCGCTCGTCGGGAACGTGGCGTGGTTCGGACAGCAGTGCGAAGTCAGGAAGCGGGGTGCGTGCCGGGTGGACCGGCAAGCACCGTGGGGACATACTCAAGCAGCTGGAGTCTGCCGTCGAACGTTCGACTGGCAGCCATGTCGAGGGCGACATCGGGATAACCGTCGTAGATGCGGTCGCGGCCAGTCCTCCCCGTGATCACCGGGAACACAACCACGCGAAAACGGTCCACCAGGCCCGCCTCGAGGAGCGATCGGCACAGGGTGAGGCTGCCGAGGGTGCGCATCGGGCTGGTGCCGTCCCGCTTCATCGCTGCCACAGCCTCGACCGCATCCCCGCTGACCAGCCGGGTGTTGGCCCACGACAACGGGGCCTGCAGCGTCGAGGAGAACACCACCTTGGATGCTCTCGCAAGCTCAGCCATGGCGGCGCCTTCATCGGTCATGGTCTCGCCCGAGGCCGACGCCTCAGATTCGGTGGCGAATCCGGACATCAGACGGTACGTGTTCGCTCCCATCAAGATCGTGTAGTCGCGTTCCGGCTGCTGGCCGAGCCAGGCGAGATACTCGGGTCCCTCGAGCCCCCACCACCCCGGCCAGCCTTCCGCGGCCCCGTAGCCGTCCAGTGAGGTGATGAAGTCCACTAGCAGTTCCTGCAATTGAAGTTCCTCCTTGCGGTCGCGTATGGGTGGTACGAGCGGGGCTCCGTTCACGCCGACTCCGGCGGTTTGACGAGTGAGTGCGCGCCCGAGGCGGCTCACACCGCACGAGTGAAGGTCACATGCGTGACTCCGCTGGGCGAGGAGGCGGCCGCGACCTCGTAGCCCTGCTCGAGGTCCTCCAGCCCGTCCCAGAGGCGTACGCCTCGGCCGAGCAGGATCGGGACCACGACGATGTGCGCGTGGTCGACGAGTCCGGCGGCAAGGAAGTCGCGGATGACGGTGGGACCTCCGCCGATGCGTACGTCCTGGCCGTCGGCGGCCTCGCGCGCCCTCGCGAGCGCCTCGGCCGGCGCACCGTCGAGGAAGTGGAACGTCGTGCCGCCCTCCGCCTCGATCGACGGGCGCGGGTGGTGGGTGAGGACGAAGACCGGCGTGTGGAACGGCGGGTTGGGACCCCACCAGCCCTTCCACTCCCGGTCCTCGTGCCATCCGGGCGGGCCGAACTTCCCGGCACCCATGATCTCGGCGCCGATCCCAATGTCGTGCAGCCGCGCGAAGGCGTCGTCGATGCCGCCGGTGCCGCCGGGCTGACCGAGCCTCTCGCGCCACCACCGGGTGGCGAACATCCATTCGTGCAGCCTCTCCCCGGCGTGGCCGAACGGGGCGTCGAGGCTCTGCCCTTCGCCGGTGCCGAAGCCGTCGAGCGAGATGGAGAAGTTTTGGACGCGGGCGAGTGACATGGCGGGCGCTCCTTGGGGTATCGAGTTGGGGTTCGCACACGAACAGACGCCGCGACGCCGGCGAAATCATCTGCGGACGGAAGGCAGGCGCAGCTCATCCGGGCGCCCCTGACGCCGTAGATCGGCATGCCCGCGGGCCTCGCGGCACCGACGGCGGCGGGCGCTCCCATTGCAGCACTTTCACGGCCGCAGCCCGGGTTGCCGTCGCCATAGCGCGCGGGGCGTCCGCTAAAACTCCAGCGAACGATCTGCCTCGCTTTCAACCGCGACGGCAGCTCGAACGCGACCGAACTCATGATCGAGGTCGAAGGTGAAGCGCGCTCTGCCGCACCCCCGGAGCGTGTCTGGGAGCTCCTTGCGGATGCTCGTTCGTGGACGCGCTGGGCGGGATTCGACGAGGCGGACGTTGAAGCGGGCGAAGGCGTCGGAGAAGTCCGGCGAAACCGCAGGGGCCGAATCACCGGACGCGACCGCGTAACCGTGTTCGAGCCTCCTCGTCGCTACGCCTACGAGTCTTCCTCCGTCCTTCCCGTCAGGGACTACCAAGGCGAAGTCACGCTCACGCCGACCGGCGATGCGGGGACGCAGATTCGCTGGCGGTCAAGATTCGCCGCAAAGATGCCGGGCACCGGCTGGCTGCTACGTCGCGGGCTTCGCCGCTTCTTGGCCGAGCTCGCGGATGGCCTGGCGCGGGAGGCCGAGCGGGGGGCGCGAACGTCCTAACGCCTCATCGCCGGAACTCACACCGTTCGCTGGCGCCCGAGCGGACCACGGGCGCACTCCCGTACAAAGCAAAAAATTTGCGACGTTGCCGCGACGGGGTGGCAACCCATCGGGCGATCGCCTTCGCTCCTTCGCAATGACTACGACAAGAGCTTGGAAATCAATCGGGGCGGCGAGTCCCGTGTCGTAGGTCAGCGGACGGACCAGGCGGACCGGACTTCGTCACCCGAGCGCAAGAACCGCCACCCGGCCTACGACATATGCGGTAGTGGGCACGCCAGATTGGCGGGGCTGCGGGCGACTCCTTTCCGAAGGGGGCTCGGCGCGCCTCGTCCCCACTATCCCGGTTCGCAACGTCTCGTCACGCGCTTTGCTGAGGTCTAAGGCGAGGAAGAGAGCTTCGAAACTCCACGTGGTCGGCGACGAGCTTCTTCGAGTGCGCGGCGGTCGCGCATCGCATAGATACGCGTCGGACGCCACGTGGACGGGGTTCCTCTCCGACGGCATCGGGCGGGACGTGCGCCGACGCCCGTGACGTGAAGCTGGTTTCGAGGCGACAGTGGGGGGCGCGTCGACCGCGCTGTCGCGATCCGCTCCCCGCCGCGGGCGTGCGCGGGCTCGCGGTCCATTACTCGGCCTCGAACGCGGACGAGCGCGCAGGCCACGAGACGTGCGCGGCGCGCGTCCGGGCGATCCAGCGCTTTCACCAGGAGGAGCGGGGCTTTTGCGACATCGCCTACTCGTTCGTCTTCTGCAAGCACGGTTTCGTCTTCGTCGGCCGCGGCTGGGGTGTTCGCACCGCCGCCCAGGGGACGAGCGTCGGAAACGATCACTACCACGCCGCCTGCTTTCTCGGCGACGACACGGCCGGGCGAGACGACGTCACCCCGCGAGGGCGCAAGGCGCTCGCCCAGCTCGTTCTCGCGAGCCGTCGGCGGTTCGGCGACGAGGTGAGACCGCACAGCTCGTTCAAGGCGACCGCCTGCCCGGGCGACGACCTGCGACGGACGATCCGCTTCGGCGACTGGCACCGCCTCGCGGGCGTGCCGTTTCCGACCCTTCGCCCCGGCCGAAGGGGTCCCGAGGTCCGGGTTGCCCAGCAGCTCCTTCGCCGCAACCACTTCCGGGAGAACTACCGGCCGGGACCGATCGACGGCATCTTCGGTCGGCGAACGGCGGCGGCCTGCCGGCGGGCGAAGTGGGCGCTCGGATACCCCCGGCTCCGTCTCACGCCGACCTTCGGCGACCGGCTTCATGACTTTTTGACCGGCGATCGCCGCCTGCCTGCCGCCTACCGTCGCCGGCGTCGCCGGCGGAAGCGCGGTCGGGCCTCTCCTCCCGAGGTGCTGACGACCCGCCTTGCGCCCCGCAGGCCCACCCGTTCACCGAGAAGGCAGGCACTTCTCGTGACCGGGATCGCCGGCGTCGTGGTCTACGGGGCGCGGCGGAGACGGCGACGGGCGGAGGCGCAACCCGGTCGGCGCTGAGCCGCCGCGGATTGCCTCTGCTCGCGGCCGGGGCCAGCGAAGAATCAGGACTCGGACGCTCCTCTCGCTCCTACCCCTCCTCGTCCGCGAACTGGCAGCTCCCTCGGTTCCTCTCGACGGAGGCACCGTTTCGCTTCAGCCGCTCGGTGAAGTTGATGCGTCCGAAGAGGCCGCCGGGCCCGACGAAGTTGATCCTTATGTGGAAGAACCCGGAGACGATCGCCTCGTCATTGTCGGGGTCGCGGGTGAGGAAGTTCCCCCCGAGGGAGCCGACGGCCCGGTAGGTCGTGTCGCCGTCGGTCGCCCGGATTCCGCGGAGCGTCTCTCGGAAGATCACCCGATAGAGGCCCGAGCGCAGGCGGTGGACGTGCTGGCGCCCGACCGCGATCCCTTCCGTTGCCGTGAGCGTCGTCTCCCCGCATACGACCTGCCCGCCGGCCACCTCCTCCGTGAACCTCTCCGGTCGGTTGCCGGCTGCCGTCGCCGCAAAGACGCCTCCCGCGACGGCGACGCTGGCCACGGTGACGAGCACGCGCGTTTTCATCTCCCGCCTCCTTTCGTTACCGCAGTTGCCGCAGTTCCTCAGGCTGGATGTTCCCGCCTGTCAGGCGCGATTTCAAGGCGTGGGACCGTTCGGATGGGAGGCTGCGCTACCGCCCCGAGGCGCCCGGGTCGCCTCGACGGCCACACGGATCCCCCTCGCGCGCATGAAGCCCGCGCCGAAGGCCCGTTAAGCAACAGCGCGGGCTCGGGCATCGACCAGTTCCAGCGGCCGAAGATGGAGACGACCGCGGGCACGAGCAGGGTGCGCACGGCGGTGCCGTCGAAGAGGATGCGGGCGGCGAGCCCTGTGGCGAGCACCTTGACCTCGACCGGGGCGGCGGTGGCCATCGAGGCAAAGGCGAAGAAGACGATCAGGGCGGCGCCGGTAACGAGCCGGCCTGTGCGGGCGAGTCCGCGGACGACTGCCTCGTCGGTGCTGTCGTACGAGCTAGGCACGCGACTCCCCGGCCTTCTTACGGACCGTTACGCATGCCCCGGCCAGGGTTGCGGTCGCTCTCACCTCCGCGGTTCGCTCAGAGTGACGATGTCGAGCTGTTGGTCGTCGGTGGGTGCGCTGCGTCGTGACGCACGCGTAAGAGCGCGATCCGGTTCCGCTCCACCGATTCGACCGTGAGTGCGTAGCCGTTGACGGCGACAGAGTCGCCGCGTCGAGGTTCGCGGCCGAGCCTGTCGAAGACCAGGCCGCCGACTGAGGTGTAGCCGTGTTCGTCGGTCGGGAGGTCGATGCCGAAGTCGTGTGCGTCGACGAGCGGGAGGTCGCCTTGCACGAGCCACTCGCGGTCGGAGAGGCGCCGGACCGGCGTCGGCACGGTCTCCTTCTCGTCGGCGATTTCGCCAACGATCTCTTCGACGATGTCCTCGATCGTGACGATTCCGGCAGGGACGCCGTACTCGCTGACGACGACGGCTAGGTGCGCGCGCTGCTCGCGCAGCTCGCTGAGGAGGTCGTCGAGGCTTTTCGTTTCGGGCACGACGTGGGCTGGTCTGACGGCCGACTTGACCGAGGCGGTCGGGCCGTGCTCGAAGAGGAGGCTGACAAGCGAGTTCGTGTGGACGGTGCCGACTACCTGTATCTCGTCGCCGGCCTTAGTCGCGACGAGGCGGGAGTGGCCCGACTCGAGCGCCTTCTCGAGCGCCTCCCCGGACGTCGTCTCGCTCGCGATTGTTACCACAGCGTGGAAGGGCGTCATGACCTGCCGCGCCTCGCGCTCGTGCAGATCGAAGACGCCGCGGATCATCTCCGCTTCGGTCACCTCGATACTGCCGCCGGCTGCGGACTCCGAGATCAGGTGGCGGATCTCCTGCTCGCTCTGCGGGCCTTCGTGGAAGTCGGCTGGGCTGACGCCGACGAGACGCAGCATCGCGTTCGAGGCGCTGTTCAGCAGCCAGCCGAGCGGCCGCGAGGCAAGCAGGAACAGGTGGAGAGGGCGTGCGACGAAGCGGGCTGTTCGTTCTGGATGGACGATCGAGTAGATCTTCGGCACCTGCTCGCCGACGGTGATGTGGGCGACCGTAACGAGGAGGTAGGCGATCGCGATCGCGATCGCTACGGCGACCGCGTGGCTGAAGTATGTGCCCAGCGGTTCTTCGAGAAGACGGGCGATGGCGGGCTCGCCCAAGAAGCCGATCCCGAGCGAGGCCATCGTTATCCCGAGCTGGCAGGCCGACAGGTACTGGTCGATGCGGTCGATCTGCCTCAGCGCGAGTTGTGCGCCCGTCGCGCCCTCCCCGGCCAAGGCCTCGATTCGCGAGCGCCGCGCGCGGACGAGCCCGAACTCGGCGGCGACGAAGAAGCCGTTGGCAGCGACCAAGACGGCGACGGCAAGGAGGAGAAGCGCGCTTGTCACTGACGACCGCGCTGGTCGTGCTTGCTCGCCCTCAGTGGGCCGCCCCGGAGGCCACCGGTACGCGAGGGCTCAGAGTCGCTACTCACCGACCAACTGCAGCATGCCACGACCGGCTGCCTGGGCGCTCACGGGCAGATTCTGCGACGTTGCCGCGCGACGCGCCCATCGCCGCCGCGCTGTGTCGGCTGGCCAACGTGCACGGCAACGTCGGTAAGCATCTAGAGCTGAAGCGGCGATAGCGCAAGCGAACCGCACAGCGACGCCAACGACGGCGATTTGAATTTGAATGGCGACTGAGGGTTTACGGCAGCAGCACAACCGAAGGAGATGACATGGCTGTTGATCGAGGCCGCCGTGGCGGCGTCATCGGAGGTATCAGTCTCGGCGGGATCCTCGTCATCGTCGGGATCATCGTCGCGATCGTGTGGAGCCTCTGGCTCGGAATCATCATCGCGTTAATCGGTCTGATCGCCTTCGGCGGGTTCGTCAGAGGCAGGTGGTACTAGCACCCCTTTCGGAGCGGCCGTCGGCGAGGCTTAGGTCGTTTCGCTTGGGCCGTGAACCAACGGCGGGCGGCTCCCACGGAAAGGTCGCTCTTTGCGGGTTTTCGTGCGATCCGGGCCGGTTTGACGTTCCAGCGGTCGGGCAGGTTAGCGTCCGCAAGGACGATTGGTCGATTGTGAGGTCCTGCGGCCATGATCAACCTGCGGCCATGATTCAACCTCTCAATGGTGACATCGGTGTCACGCTCGCCACGACCAACGAGAGACGGGGCGGTTACCCACCTCCCCAAGCACCGCCAACCCAGGAGCCGAGCCCGCGGCATCGTGAAGTTTCGCGCCTTCGCGCGGCCCCTCGCGCCCAACAGCCTTGGAGGACATCGATGAAGACTGGCGCATCTCGGTTCTTCCGGCGATCCACCCTGGTGGTCGCCGCGGGCATCCTCGCCATGGTGCTGACGGCATGCACGGGCCGTGGCGGCGGACAGCTGCCGCCTCAAAGTCCTATATTCAACGGCCCGGCGTCGTTTGGCTTCAGCTTCAGCTGCGAGGACAAGGGCGGCCTGAATCCGCCAACCGGTCAGCTCGCCATCGAGCTCGCCTACATCGACCACGGAAGCAACCCGATCGGCTCGTCATTCTCGATCCATGGCACCGTCGACACGATCGACCGGGTGCTCGAATCTGCTGTCTGTCTAGGCCAGAATCCGCCGCCCGGTGGCAATGAGCTGATCTTCTTGGGCCGCTACTCGCTGACGTCCTCGCCGCCGGCAGGCTTCCCGCCGACGTGTCCGAGGCGTGAGACGAAGACGACCCCGTTGTGCCGCTTCGAGGTCATCGTGCGGGACAACGACATGAACCGCGCCCCCTCGCCGGGCGACTTCTTCTCGATCAAGTTGTCGACCGTTACGGACAAGTTAGTTACGAAATTCCCTGTCACGACCGTGTTCTACGCCCGGGCCGGCCTGCTATCGAGTGGCAACCTCACCGTCGACTGACGCCACGAACGCTTCGGAAAAACGCAAGGACACGAAGTTATGAATCCTCACGATCACCCGGGTGGGCCGAGCTGGTACGACCGTCGCTCATCGCGCCGCACCTTTCTCGCCGGGGCGGCTGCCGTGTCGGCCGGCGCACTGATCGGCAGCCGGCTGCCAGCCGTCGCGCAGGCCGCCGAAGCCGGCGACGGCCTGCATGGCGTCGAGCTTCGGGGCATGTACCTGACGAGTAAAGACCGGCTGGCCGAAGGCCGGTTCGGGACGATGTTCAAGCGGCTTCCGGCGTTCGCTCCGCGCGACGACCTGCTGGAAGGCCTGGCAAGGACAATGGTCGAGGACCAGACGATACCGGACGATCAGAATCTCAACACCAGCCCGCGCCTGTTCGCCGGATTCACATTCATCGGGCAGTTCATCGACCACGACATCACGTTCGACAACACGCCGCTCGAGCTGCAGCAAGCGGACCCCGACGCGCGGGTGAACTTCCGGACGCCGCGCTACGACCTGGACTCGGTCTACGGACGCGGGCCGGCGTATGAGCCCGCTTTCTACGATCCGGCCGACCGGGACAAGCTACTGCTGGCGGCGAATGTCAACGGTGTCGAGGACGTGCCGCGTGACGGCCAAGGCCGAGCGATCATCCCGGAACCGCGCAACGACGAGAACCTGATCATCGTCCAGCTGCATAAGGCGGTCGCCCGGTTCCACAACCGGCTCGTCGACTACGCCCGCTCGCAAGGCATCCGGCCCGAATGGGTGTTCGAGACCGCCCGCCGGCTGACGCGGTGGCACTACCAGTGGGCCGTGATCCACGACTTCCTCCCGCGGTTCGTCGGCGACGAGCTCGTCGGAACGAATGGCACGGTGTACAAGGAGGTCGCCGGCAAGCCGCCGGTCATCACCCTGACCTACTACAAGCCGACCAACAGGGACGGCCGGCCGTTCATGCCGGTCGAGTTCGCCGTAGCGGCGTACCGGTTCGGTCACAGCATCATCCGGCCCTTCTACGTCATCAACCAGACGACGTTGGACCGCGGCGGCGTCCCGATCTTCGGCCCGGACGGGGACTTCAACCTCAACGGCGGGCGCCCGATCCCTTCCGACCTCGTCATGGAGTGGAAGAACATCCTTCCCGTCGACCCGAACTTCCCGGCTCGCAAGCCCCGCAAGATCGACACGAAGCTGTCACTGCCGCTGACCAACCTTCCCAGCTCTGTCGTCCCGCCCCCCGACCCCACCACCCACCTCGCCGTCCGCAACACGCTCCGCGGAAAGCGCGTCGGCCTCCCGTCCGGGCAGCAGGTCGCGAGGGCAATGCGCCTCAACGTCTTGTCCAACGCGACGCTCGGCCTCAGTAGTGATCCGGGATGGGGCGGCGAGGCGCCACTGTGGTTCTACATCCTGCGGGAGGCCGAGCTGCCGCCGTACAACGCGGAGCGGCTCGGGCCGGTGGGCGGCCGGATCATGGCCGAGGTCCTCGTCGGGCTCCTGCAGCGAGACCCGAACTCCTACCTGTACCTCGACGCAGCCTGGAAACCTGCCCCACCGATCGCGCCGGCGACCGGCCAGTTCACGTTCGTCGACCTGCTGCGATACGCAGGTGCTGCTTGATCGCCTGACCGCACCAGCCCGAGGCGTTCATCAGCGCTAGCCGAGATCATTCACGAGTGCGGCGCGGGGTCGTGTAGAGCGTCATCTCGCCCTGCAGGGCGTACCCGTCCTACGACCGTCCGAGCCGCCGAGGGGGACGTCGTCGTGGACGAGGATCGCCTGCCCGCCGCCGAAATCGGACGCCTCGTCGGTCCGGACGACGGCGAGGTCGAGCGGTGCAAGTCGCCGGCGCGGCTCCAGACGCCCTCCTGCGCCGTCCCGGAGGAGAAGGCCGGAAATGATGGTGTGGTAGGGCCGCCGGCCGGGTTCGACGGCGCCGGACACGGGCAAGCGGGCGCGCGGTCTCGCCCGGTAGAAGCCGTCCGTCGCAGCGGCGGCGATCCGGCGTAGGCT
>JALZFU010000143.1 GCA_030861385.1 Actinomycetota bacterium | reverse complement strand
GACCAGGAGGACTTCCTCGTCCTCGCCGGCGAGGCGCTCCTCGTCGTCGAGGGCGAGGAGCGCCCACTCCGCCAGTGGGACCTCGTGCATTGCCCCGCCGGGACGAAGCACGTCATCGTCGGGGCCGGAGACGCGCCCTGCCTCGTGCTGGCCGTCGGGGCGCGGGACCGCTCGACCGGGCCGGATTGGGGCGGCTACACCGTGGACGCGGTCGCGCTTCGCCACGGTGCGGGGGTCGAGCAGGAGACGCCGGACCCGGACGAGGCGTACGCGCGGGTACCGCGGCGCGAGCCGACGCGCTACCGCGAGGGCTGGCTTCCGGAGTAGCAACCCGTTTCGGCGGGTCTCGCCGCGGCCACGCCACGGGGCGAAGATCAGAGCCGCCGCCGGTCGCGGACGCGGCTCGTACGCGGCGCTTCGCACCCTTCGGCGGTGCGCCCAACGTCGCCGTCTTCGTCAACGGCGCCGCGTCCTCGGAAACGTCCCGCACAAGACCGCCGACCCTGCTTCATCGTTCCGGGCGGCAGCTACCCCGTCGAACGAGGCGGCGGGGGGAGCCGCCCCGCACCCTCGTACCTTGCTCGGTGACGACGGACGCGAGAATCGACCTGCTCGCACTGCTGATTTGCCGAAACCAGCCGTGCGTCGCGCTCACGGGTGCCGGCGTCTCGACCGAGAGAGGCATCCCGGACTTCCGCTCGCCAACCGGCGATCTGGGCGAGCGTCGACCCGCGCGAGTACGCGACCGTCGCCGCCTTCCGCCGCGATCCCGAGAAGGTGTGGCGCTTCTACGCCCCGCGCTTCGCGATGCTGACCGAGGCCGAGCCGAATCGCGGGCACCGGGCTCTTGCCGAACCCGAGCGGATCGGGCTCCTCCGGGCCGTCTCCACGCAGAACATCGATCTCCTCCACGACCGGCCGGGAGCCGCGAGCTCATCGAGGTGCACGGCTCCATCCGGACGTCGTCCTGCCCGAGTTGCCGCGCGCGCTACGCGCTCGCCGATGTCGTGCGGCTGATCGAGGCGGGCCGGACGATCGACGGAGGCGCACGTGGGTCCTCGAGGCGACCGTCGGCGAGCTCCGCGAGCGATGACGCGCCGCTCGGGCGGACGACCTCCCGCCCCTACACTGGGAGCGCCATGGCAACGGCGGTCGACTCGCGCTCGGAGCGGATCGAGGCGCAGCTCAAGAGCCTTCCGCCAAAGCCGGGCGTCTACCTCTTTCGCGGTGCGGACGACGCGGTGGTCTACGTCGGGAAGGCCAAGTCGCTTCGCTCGCGCGTCCGCTCGTACTTTCGCGGCGGCGATGCGCGCCGCGGCCTCGAGCAGCTCGCCGAGCGCGTCGAGCGGATCGAGGTCATCGTGACGCAGAGCGAGACCGAGGCGCTGCATCTCGAGCAGAACCTGATCAGACGCCACCGTCCGCCGTTCAACGTGCGGCTCCGCGACGACAAGTCGTACCCGTACATCGCCGTGACGGTCGAGGACGAGTACCCGCGGGTCATGTTCACGCGGGAGCGTCACCGCCGCGGAGTCATCTACTTCGGCCCATTCGCGAACGCGAAGAAGGTCCGCGAGACGCTCGACGTTTTGAACCGAGTCTTCCCGTATCGCCCGTGCGAGGGGCCGCGCCCGGGGCGGCACTCCGGGATCCCATGCCTCGACTACCACATCGAGCGCTGTCTCGCCCCGTGCGTCGGCTACGTCTCCCCCGAGGGCTACCGCGTGATCGTCGACGGGGTCATCGAGTTTCTCTCCGGTGAGACGCGGCCGATCATCCGCGAGCTGGAGGCGAAGATGCACGCCGCGGCGCAGGGGCAGCGGTTCGAGGAAGCGGCGCGCTACCGCAACCGTCTCTTCGCCGTCCGCCACCTGGCCGAGCGCCAGGCGGCAGACAAGCGGGCGATCGGGACCGTCGACGTGATCGGGATCGCGACGAACGGCGATCGCGCCGCCGTCCAGGTGTTTCCGCTCCGTGGCGGGCGCCTCGTCGACCGCCACTCGTTCCACCTGGAGAACGTCGCCGGCCAGGACGTAGCGACGTTGCTCGAGGCGTTCTGCCTCGAGTACTACGGGAGCGCGCCCGCCGTCCCGCCCGAGATCGTGATCCCGGCGGAGGCGGGGGAGGGCGAGGCGCTGGCCGGCTTTCTCACCGAGCTGCGGGGGTCGAGCGTCGAGGTGCGGCCGGCCCGGCGCGGCGAGAAGCGGCGGCTCCAAGAGCTCGCGAAGCAGAACGCCGAGCTCGCCCTCGCTCAGGACGCGGCCGAGAGCGAACGAAAGCGGATCCGACGCGTCGAGGCGCTGGAGGAGCTTCGCGAGGGGCTGAATCTCGAGAGCCTGCCGGTCCGGATCGAGTGCTTCGACATCTCGAACATCCAGGAGCAGGCGCCCGTCGGCTCGATGGTCGTCTTCCAGGACGCCGTTCCGAAGAAGGCGCACTACCGCAAGTTCGGCATCCGCCGGCAAGGCCGGCAGGACGATTTCGCCATGATGGCCGAGGTCGTCTCGCGGCGCTTCGCGCGGGCGCGCTCGGTCACCTCGGAGGAGTACGACGAGAGCTTCGCCGCCGTCCCGAACCTCGTCGTCGTCGACGGCGGGAAAGGCCAGCTGGCGGCGGCGCTCGCGGCGATGCAGGAGTACGACCTCCCGCGGGTCGCCGTCATCGCGCTTGCGAAGCGCGCGGAAGAGGTGTTCCTCCCCGGACGCGCGGACGCGATCCGACTCGACCCGGCCTCGCCGGGCCTCCAGCTCCTGCAGCGGATCCGCGACGAGGCGCACCGCTTCGCGCTCGGCTTCCATCGGCAACGGCGCGACGCGCAGGCGCGCGAATCGATCCTCGACGCGCTACCCGGTGTCGGCCCCTCCCGAAAGCGGGCGCTCCTGCAGCACTTCGGGTCGCCCGAACGGCTCCTTGCCGCCTCGCCCGAGGAGCTCGAAGGCGTCCCCGGCGTCCCGGCGAAGACGGGGCGGGAGATCTACGCGGCTCTCCACAAGGCCGGTCGCGCCTGAGGCAGTAGGATCCGGCGGTCGACCACGTAAGGAGGGAGAGCCATGGCGGTGCAGCCGATTCCCGAGGGGTACCACAGCGTCACGCCGTCGCTCGCGCTCGACGACGCCACGGCGGCGATCGAGTTCTACAAGCAGGCCTTCGGCGCCACCGAGCGGATGCGCATGGCCGCCCCCGACGGCCGCGTTGGCCACGCCGAGCTCGAGATCGGGGACTCGCTCGTCATGCTCTCCGACACGTTCGAGCAGTCGAGCGTGCGGTCGCCGAGGGAGCTCGGGGGCACGACGAGCAGCGTCTTCCTCTACGTCGAGGACGTCGACGCGGTCGTCGAGCGCGCCGTCGAGGCGGGCGCCACCGTGACCATGCCCGTCGAGGACATGTTCTGGGGCGACCGGTTCGGCTCGATCCAGGACCCGTTCGGGCACTCCTGGGCGATCGCGACGCACAAGGAGGACCTGACCGAGGAGGAGATGCGCGCCCGCGCCGAGCAGGCGATGGCGAGCATGACGTAGCGCCTCGGCGGCGGTGTCCGTCTTCTAGCCCTGCGAGAGGAGCCACCGGCCGCCGAGCGTGTAGGCGACCATCAGCGCCAGCGGACGACGAGGACGACGTCCTCGCCCTGCGCGACCTGGAATTGCTCGACGCTCGTCGGCGCGCCGGCGGCACGGTGACGCCGAGCTAGCGCCGCTCCAGCGGCGGGGGGAAATCGAGGCACCGAAGGCGCTACGGGCGGTCGGTCGGGCCGGACCCGTCGCCCGAGGCATCGGGCGCCATCGACGGGTAGCGATAGTCGCGCGGCGGGATGAACGTCTCCTTGATCGTGCGCGGACTCACCCAGCGGATCAGGTTCCACATCGAGCCCGCCTTGTCGTTCGTCCCCGACGCGCGCGAGCCCCCGAAGGGCTGCTGTCCGACGATTGCACCGGTCGGCTTGTCGTTCACGTAGAAGTTTCCGGCCGCATAGCGGAGCGCCTCCTCCGCCTCGATCACCGCCTCGCGTTCCTCGGCGAAGACCGCCCCGGTCAGCCCGTAGGGCGCCGTCTCGTCGATCAGCTCCAGCGTTCGCTCCCACTCGCGCTCGGGATAGACGTACGCTGTGACGATCGGCCCGAAGAGCTCGTCGCGCATGAGTCGGAAGTGGGGGTCGCGCGTCTCGATCACGGTCGGCTCGATGAAGTACCCCTCGGAGTCGTCGACGCCGCCGCCGACGACGATCTCCGTCTCCGGATGAGAGCGCGCCTCGTCGAGCGCAGCGCTCTGTCCCTCGAGCGCCTTGGCGTCGATCACGGCGCCCATGAAGTTCTGGAAGTCCGCGACGTCGCCCATGCGGATCGCCGAGACCTCGTCGGCGAGCCGGTCACGAAGCTGCGGCCACAGGTTCGACGGCGCATAGATGCGGGAGGCGGCCGAGCACTTCTGGCCCTGGTACTCGAACGAGCCTCGGATTATGGCCGTCGCGACCGCGTCCGGGTCGGCGGACGGATGGGCGACGATGAAGTCCTTTCCGCCCGTCTCGCCGACGATGCGCGGGTAGTTGTAGTAGCGGTCGATGTTCTCGCCGATCGTCCTCCACATGCCCTGAAAAACCGGCGTCGAGCCGGTGAAGTGGACGCCGGCGAGCCTCGGACTAGCGAGCGCGGTGTCGCCGATCTCGGCTCCCGACCCGTACACGAGGTTGACGACGCCGGGCGGGAGGCCCGCCTCCTCGAGGAGGCGCATCACGTAGTAGGCGGAGAGCATCGCCGTCGTCGCCGGCTTCCAAACGACGGTGTTCCCCATCATCGCGACCGAGGAGGGGAGATTCCCCCCGATCGCGGTGAAGTTGAACGGTGTGACGGCGAAGACGAAACCCTCGAGCGGCCGGTACTCCATCCGGTTCCAGACGCCGGGCGACGAGGCGGGCTGCTCCTCGTAGATCCGGTGCATGAAGGCGACGTTGAAGCGGAAGAAGTCGGTCAGCTCGCACCCGGCGTCGATTTCGGCCTGGTGCGCCGTCTTCGACTGGCCGAGCATCGTTGCCGCGTTCACTGTGTCGCGCCACGGTCCCGCGAGGAGCTCGGCGGCGCGGAGGAAGACGGCTGCCCGCTCCTCCCACGGAACTCGGTGCCAGTCCTCCCAGGCGTCGCCGGCCGCCTCGATCGCCCGCTCGACCTCGGCGGGACCGCCCTGGTGGACGTCGGCGAGGACGTGCGCCTTGCGGTGCGGCATGACGGCCTCGCGCGTCGTCCCCGTCCGGACGTCCTCCCCGCCGATCACACACGGAATCTCGATCCGCTCGCGCATCATCGTCTCGACTCGACGCCTGAGGCTCTCGCGGTGCGGAGAGCCGGGCTCGTAGCCGCGAACGGGCTCGTTCACCGGCGGGGGCGGGCGGAAGATCCCCGGCACGCTCATGCGGGCATTCTATGAAGGTGCGGGTGATCGCGTACGAGGTGGAGGGATGGGGCGTCGGCGAGCTCTGGCTCGACGGGAAGGTCCTCGTCGCTCACGAGCTCCCGTCGGCCCGCGCCGTCGCCCGCCCGCGCGGAGATGCGCCGCCGCTTCGAGACCGGATCGTGGGCTACTTTCGCGGCGAGCCGGACGACTTCATCGACGTCGAGGTCGATCTCGACGGATCGACGGCGTTTCAGCGCGCCGTCGTCGCCGCGCTTCGCGCCGTCCCCTACGGCGATACGGTGACATACGGAGAGCTGGCGGCGCTGGCGGGCCACCCGAACGCGCACCGCGCAGCGGGGACGGTGTGCGCGTGCAATCGCTTCCCGATCGTCGTACCGTGCCACCGCGTCGTCGCTGCACACTCGCTCGGCCCCTACGGCGCGCTCGGGACGGAGTACAAACGCCGGCTGCTCGCGCTCGAGGCTCGATGAGCCTTTCCGAGGACGTCCGGAGCGAGCTCGCGACGATCCGGCCCCCGCAGGCGTGTTGCCGGCCCGTCGAGCTCTCGGCGGTCGTTCGGACCGCGGGGAGCGTCCACCTCCGCGGTCGCGGGCGAGTGGCCGTCCATCTCGACGTCGCGACCGGTCGCGTGGCGAGGCGGGCGTTCGCGCTCCTCAGAGCTCATGGCGCCAGGTGCGAGATTCGGACGTACCGGCGCCGCGCCGTCGAGCGCCTGCGTGCCGCCGGCCGCCTGGACGAGCTGTCGCCCGAGCTTCGCACGCTCGCCGAGCTTCGCGTACGCCATCCGACGATCTCGCTTCGCGAGCTCGCCCGCCGCTCCCGTCCGCCCGCGACGAAGGCGGCGATGCAGCGTCGACTCGCGAAGCTTCGCCGCCTCGCGGACGGCTAGCGGGAACCGGCGGACGAGCGGCCGCGACACGCCGTACGCTCGCCCAGGCATGGAGACGGGAACGTCCGAAGCAGCGCGCAGGCCATTCGACCGGTCGCCGGCCGGTGTCACGTTCGTGGTCACGACGGGCACGGGATCTCTGGACCTCTACGCGCAGAAGCTCGCCGAGCGTCTCCCGGTCCCGACGCTCGCGCTCGACGGCTTCCAGCGGACTGGAGACCTCTTCGGGAGCGCGCTCCTCAGCACGGCCTCGCTTCGCCAGATCGTCCGAGACGCCGTGATCGTGAGGGGGCTTCGTGGCGCGAAGGGCCCCCTGCACCTGCCCAACCACCATCTGAGCCGCTACGGCCCGCTCGTCGGGCAACCGTACGTCGTCACGGTCCACGACGTGATCCGCTACCTCGACGTGACGCGCGAGGAGCCGCTGATCCATCGTCCCAACCTCCGTGACCGCCTCTACATCGGGCTGGACGTCGGCGGAATCCGCCGAGCGGAAGCCGTGATCACGCCATCGGAGGCCACGAAGCGCGACGTCGTCCGGCATCTCGGCGTTCCGGACGAGCGGATCGCCGTCGTCTACGAAGGCGTCGACCACGACGTCTTCCAGCCGACGGATCGACGCGTAGCTCCCTCGCCGTACGTCCTCTTCGTCGGTTCCGAGCACCCGCGGAAGAACCTCGCGACGATCTTCCGGGCGCTCGCCAGGCTCAAGCGCGAGCCGCGCTTCGCGAGCCTGAAGCTCGTGAAGGTTGGCCCGCCCGGGGGTAGCGAGGCACCGTTTCGCGCGCAGACGCTCGCCGGGCTCCGTGCGTCAGGGCTCGCGAGCGAGGACGTCGTCTTCATCGGCCACGCGACCGCGGGCGAGCTCGCCGCCTACTACGCCGGTGCCGCCTGCTTCCTGTTTCCGTCGCTCTACGAGGGCTTCGGTCTCCCCCCGCTCGAGGCGATGGCGTGCGGCTGTCCCGTCGTCGTCTCCGATACGCCCGCGCTCCGGGAGATCGCGGGCGAGGCCGCGTGCCTCGTTCCCGCGACCGACGACCGGGTGCTCGCGGAGGCGATCGCGGCCGTCGCGACCGACGAGAGCGTCGCTCGCGACCTCCGCTCACGCGGGCTCGCGCACGCTCGCCATTTCTCCTGGGAGCGGGCGGCGCAGGACACGGTGCGGGCCTACGAGCGGCTGCTGTAGGAGGGCGAGCGGTGTGGCGCGTCGGCGCCGGTTCCCCGCGACGAGCGGCGTTCCCGAATCGCTCGTGCCACGCCCGTGGACAGGAAAACGAGCGGGCCGGAGGGGAAGCTCCGAGGACGACCTCCCCCTCCGGTTTCAACCGCGCTCCGG
>JALZFU010000122.1 GCA_030861385.1 Actinomycetota bacterium | reverse complement strand
CCCTGCCGCGTCAGAAGCTGCGAGAGGTGCTCCGAGACCTCGACGGAGATGGTGCCGACGAGGACCGGCTGCCCGACGTCGTGGCGCTCCTTGATGTCCGTCATGACGGCACGGAACTTCGCGTCCTTCGTCTTGAAGATCAGGTCGTTCTTGTCTTCGCGGATCATCGGCTCGTTCGTCGGGATCTCGACGACGGAGAGGTCGTAGATCTCCTGGAACTCCTTCTCCTCCGTCTTCGCCGTACCCGTCATGCCGGCGAGCTCCTCGTAGAGGCGGAAGTAGTTCTGGAGCGTGATCGTCGCGAGCGTGACATGCTCCTCCTTGATCGGAACGCGCTCCTTCGCCTCGACGGCTTGATGGAGACCCTCCGACCAGCGGCGCCCCTCCATGATCCGACCGGTGAACTCGTCGACGATCTTCACCTCGCCGTCGATGACGACGTAGTCGTCGTCGCGGTGGTAGAGCGACTCGGCCTTGAGCGCCTGGATCAGGTGATTCACGAGCTGCGCGTTGCGCGGGTCGTAGAGGTTGTCGATTCCGAGCGCGCGCTCGACCTTCTCGATCGCCGGCTCCAGCGGAGAGACGGTCTTGAACTTCTCGTCGTAGGTGTAGTCGAACCCTTCGTACGCGTCCTCGCCCTTCGCGCCGATCTTCACCGGCGTCCCGGCTAGCGTCTTCGCGACGCGCGCGAAGTCGTAGTAGGTCTTCGCGGCCGTCTCGGGCTCGCCCGAGATGATGAGCGGCGTGCGCGCCTCGTCGATCAGAATGGAGTCGACCTCGTCGACGATCGCGTAGGTGTGGCCGCGCTGCACCGTCCCGTCGAGCGAGGTCGCCATGTTGTCCCGCAGGTAGTCGAACCCGAACTCGGAGTTCGTTCCGTACGTGATCTCGGCCGCGTAGGCGTCCTTCCGCTCGTTGAACGGCATCAGGTTGCGGATGTACGCCGCGCGCAGGCCGAGCGCCTCGTAGACGGGGCGCATCCACTCGGTGTCGCGCTTCGCGAGGTAGTCGTTGACGGTGACGAGGTGGACGTTCCTTCCCGTGAGCGCGTTCAGGTAGAGCGGCATCGTGGCGACGAGCGTCTTCCCCTCGCCGGTCTTCATCTCGGCGATGTCGCCCTCGTGGAGGACGGTCGCTCCCATCACCTGGACGTCGAAGTGCCGCATCCCGAGCGTACGCCGCGCCGCCTCGCGAACGGCGGCGAACGCTTCGAAGAGGATGTCCTCGAGCTCTTCCCCGTTCTCGATCCGCTGCTTGAACTCGCCCGTCTTCGCCGCGAGATCGGCGTCCGAGAGCGAGCGGAAGTCGGGCTCGATCGAGGTTACGTAGGCCGCCTGGTCGCGGAGTCGCTTGAGGCGGCGTCCCTCGCCCATACGAAGGACACGCTCGAGCGCGCCGTAGTTCTGCGCCATAGCCCTAGAGTATCGGCTGCATCGTGCGCCTCCGTGAGCACGCAGCCAGCGCGCGCGAGGGTCGCTAGAGCGGGAAGACGTCGGCCTCCCACACGGTGCCGTCGAGCCGGACCGCCCGCACGACGAAACTCTCGTGTCCCTCGGCGAGCGCTTGGAGCTCGGGCACGTCGAGGCCCGATGGTTCGCCCGCCACGACCAGCATGCGGCTCCCCTCGTGCACCGAGAGCTCGAGCTCGTCGCCCTCGAGGCCGGCCGCGATCTCGACGACCTCGAGTCGGCGCGCGCCGATCGCCCAGGTCTCCTCGCCTCGGCGGATCGCCTCCGCTCGGTAGGGGGGATCGAGCGCCGCGGCGACCGCGTGGGCGAGGAGCGCGAGCGGCTCATCGGGTAGGTCCTCCTCGACCACCAGCCGCCCGCTCGGAAGAGCTACGAAGTGGACGGCGTCGCCCGCGAGGCCCGCGACGTTCGCGCTCGCGACGACGTCCCACTCGCGCGGACGCGGGGAGCCGTGGATCGCCACGAGCTCGGAGAGGAGCCCGCCCGACCGCGCGGGCGACGGCTCGAGCACGCGCGGCGGCCGCTCGTCCCTTCCGTCGCCTGTGATCGAGAGGTCGCCCTCGCGAGCGAGCTTCTCGTTCAGCGTCTCCTCGCGCCGCCAGAAGGGCGTCAACCGACCTGGGGCTCGATCAGGCCGTAGTCCCCGTCGCGCCGGCGGTAGAGGACGTTCACGTCGTTCGTCTCCGCGTTCTGGAAGACGAAGAAGTCGTGGCCGATCAGCTCGAGTTGGAGGACGGCCTCCTCCGCGCTCATCGGCTTCACGGAGAACTGCTTCGTCTTCACGATGACGCGCCCCCCGGCGTCACCCGGCGTTGAGACGCCCGTCGCCGGCTCGTGGTGACGCGTGTGAGCCCGGCGGCGCTTGTCGCGCAGGCGGTGCGCCTGGCGCTCGAGCTTGTCGGCGAGGAGATCGATCGACGCCTTCATGTCGTGCGAGCTCTCCCGCGCGCGTAGAACCGGACCCTTGGTCCAGACGGTCGCCTCCGCGATCTGGCTCGAGCCGATCGAGGGATTGCGCTCGGCCGCCAGCTCGAGCTCGACGCGCGCCGAGTCGTTCAGGTGTCGCTCCAGCTTCCCGAGCTTCTTCTGGGCGTAGTCCTTGAGGGCTGGGCTCAGCTCGACGTTCTTCCCCTTGACCTGCAGCCTCACGGGAGCCTCCTCGTCGATTTCGAGACCGGGAAGTGAGGGTACCGGACTACGCGGCGCGCAGGATCGCCCGCGCAAACGTGACGACGTCGACGGCGCGGGCG
>JALZFU010000098.1 GCA_030861385.1 Actinomycetota bacterium | reverse complement strand
GTCTCGAGGACGGCGGCTTCTGGACGAGCCGCGAGGCGACGAGCGCGAGCGAGGTCCCCGAGGCGCTGGTCGTCATCGGCGGCGGGGCCGTCGGGTGCGAGCTCGCGCAGTTCTACGCGCGGGTCGGCTCGCGCGTGACGCTCGTCCAGAGAGCGCACCTCCTGGAGCGCGGCGACCGCGAGGCGGGCGAGCTCCTCGCGGAGGCGCTCCGCGAGGAGGGGATCGACGTTCGGACAGAGACGACGCCCTCGACGCTCGACCGCGGCGGGCCCGGCTTCCGCCTGCGCTGCGACGGGGAGATGGGCGGTGAGATCGAGGGCACGCATCTCCTCGTCGCCACCGGTCGCCGGCCGAACGTCGAGGGCTACGGACTCGACCGCCTCCCGATCACCGTCGCCCGGACGGGGATCGAGGTCGACGACCGCCTGCGCGCGGCCGACGGAGTGTGGGGAGCGGGAGACGTCACGGGGGTCGCGCTCTTCACCCACGTCGGCAAGTACCAGGCGCGCGTCGCGGCCGCGAACGTCGCCGGCGGCGACGTGCGGGCGAACTACCGCGCGACCCCGTCCGTCGTCTTCACCGACCCGCAAGTGGCCTCGGTCGGCGACACGAGCGGAGCCGGCGCCGCCGTCGCAACTGCGAGGCTCGAGAACGTCTCCCGCACCGCCACGTACGAGAGACCGAAGCGGCCCGGGTTCGTGAAGCTCTTTGCCGACCCGACGCGCGGCGTCCTGGTCGGTGCGGTCGCGGTCGGCCCGGAGGCCGGGGAGTGGCTCGGTCAGCTCACACTCGCCGTTCGCGCCGAGATCCCGGTCGACGTCCTGCGCGACACCATCCAGCCGTTCCCGACCTTCTCGGAGGCCGTCTTCTTCGCGGCGCGCGACCTCCCCTTATAGGTTTCGTCGTCGATGGAGCACGGTGAGGATCTCGTCGACCGGCTCGGAAGGCTCGCGCTCTTCGCCGACCTGCCCCGTCCGCAGCTCGAGGGGATCGCGCACACGTACGACGAGGAGGTCTTCCCGGACGGACAGCGGGTCCTCCGCCAGGGCCTGACCGGCGCGAACCTCTACGTCATCCTCGACGGCCAAGCGGCGGTCGTGATCGACGGAGCGGAACGAACGCGGCTCGGTCGAGGCGAGTTCTTCGGCGAGGTCTCCGCGCTCCTCGGGTCTCCCCCGACCGCCGACGTCGTCGCCTCGGGTCCGCTTCGCTGCCTCGTCGTCTCGAGCGGGGACGTGGAGCCGTTCCTCGTCTCGTACCCGCGGGTCGCCGTCCGGATGCTGAAAGCCGAGGTACAGAGGCTCGCAACGACCCTCGAGTGGCTGGAGTAGACGCCCGGGCGCACCCGCCGGGCCGCTACCCGGTCGTCGTCGTCGGGAGTGGCCCCGGCGGCCTCCAAACGAGCTACTTCCTCTCGCGCCTCCGTGTCGAGCACGCGGTCATCTCGCAGGACGAGCGTCCCGGCGGGATGTTCAGGCGCTTCCCGATCTTCCAGCGGCTCCTCTCCTGGTCGAAGCCCGACGCACCCGTCGAGGGGGGGACGCGCGAGTACGAGTGGTACGACCACAACAGCCTGGTCGCGGACGAGCGCGCGCTTCGCGCGACCGTCCCGCGTTTCATGGACCGCTCGTTCTTCGTCCCCTCCCGCTCCGAGATGGAGGCCGGGCTCGAGGCCTTCGCCGACGGGGCGGCGATCCGCGTGCGCTACGGGTGTCGGTGGCAGTCGACGCGGCGCGAGGACGACGGCGACCTCACGCTCGTCACCTCCGACGGCGAGTACCGCTGCCGCGCGGCGGTGTTCGCGCTCGGCGTCACCGATCCGTGGAAGTCCGACATCCCGGGCGTCGAGCACGTCCCGCACTACGTCGACACCCGCGCCGCCCGCGAGTACGCGGGGAAACGCGTCGTCGTGATCGGGAAGCGAAACTCGGGGTTCGAGGTGGCCGACGCCCTCCTTCCATGGGCGCGCCAAGTCGTGCTCGTCTCGCCGCGGCCGGTGCAGACGTCCGTGATCGCGCTCTCGAGCGTGCGCGTTCGCTACATGCAGCCGCTCGAGGACTCCCAGCTCGGAGGCGGGACTCTCGTCCTCGATGCGGCGATCGAACGGGTCGAGCGCACGGCCGACGGCGTTCGCGTCCACGCGCGCGGGACGACCCGGGAAGGGGAGTTCGTGCTCGACGCCGACGAGGCGATCGCGGCGACGGGCTTTCGGACGCCGCTCGCCGACCTTCCGCGCCTCGGCGTCCAGACGGTGGCCCAGGGCCGCATCCCGGCCCTGACGCCTTTCTGGGAGAGCGCGACGGCACCGGGGATCTACTTCGCGGGGAACGCGACGCAGGGCGCCGCCGGCCTCCGAAAGCACGGCGTCGG
This sequence comes from Actinomycetota bacterium, assembly GCA_030861385.1. Taxonomy (GTDB): domain Bacteria; phylum Actinomycetota; class Thermoleophilia; order Gaiellales; family Gaiellaceae; genus JALZFU01. The sequence continues at coordinate 1,944 of JALZFU010000098.1, read as the reverse complement.
CGCGAGCTCGCCCGCCGTGTACGGCTTCCGCTACAACGCGGGCGTCCTCGCGCGGCGGCTCGCCGAGCGCGTGGCCGGCATCGAGCGCGACAGACGCCCGCTCGGGACGGACGAGCCCGGCCCCTTTCTCCTCGCCGAGCTCGCGCACGCACCGGAGCTCTGGGCGCAGAAGGCCTACCTCGCCCGCGTCGTCTCCTTCGACGGCGCTCCCCGGGACGACGGGATCGAGCCGCTGGCCCACTTCGTGGACGCGGCCGGCCCCGACGCCGTTGCGGCGACGGTCGAGCTCGACGCCTCGGGCGAGATCTATCCCGTGCTCTACGTTCGGCGCCGCGGGTCGATCCACGAGCGGGTGCTCCCGCCGGATCCGTTGAACCGCTTCGACGGGCCCGACTACCGCGGCGAGGTGGAAGCGGCGATCCGGGAGGTCGAGGACGGACGCGGTGGCGGGAGAGAGTAACAGTCTGTTACTTGCGCGCTCGGCGGCGTTTGCGGCCCTCCTCCTGCTCCCGCTCGCCGGGCTCGCCCTCCTCCTCGCCGCACCCGAGCTCGACATCACCTGGGAGCAGCATCCAGCCCATTTCTGGCTCGTGCTCGCCGCGGCGCTCACGAACGTCGTCCTCGCCGTCGTCACGGGCGACGCGGCGCGTCGGCGGAGCGACGCGCGGCTGTTTCTCGTCTCGCTTGCCTTCCTCGCCGGTGCCGGCTTCCTCGCCCTGCACGCGCTCGCGACGCCGGGCGTGCTCCTCGACTCCCCGAACGCGGGCTTCGTCGTCGCGACGCCGGTTGGTCTCGTCGTCGCGGCGGCGTTCGCGGCCGCCTCTTCGCTCGAGATCGGCGTCGCGGCCTCATCTCGGGTTCTGCGCCGGGCGGCCCTCGTCCGCGGCGCCGTCCTCGCCGTCATGGGCACCTGGGCTCTCGTCTCGCTCGCCGAGCTTGCGCCGCTCGATGAGCCGCTTCCCGAGGAGAGGGCCGACGGCTGGCTCCTCGCGTTCGCCGGGGCCGGCATCGCGCTCTACGCCGTCGCCGCGGCTCGATATCTCCTCCAGTACCGTCGGCGGGCGGCGCCGATCGTCCTCGCGGTCGTCACCTCGTTCGTCCTCCTCGCCGAGGCGATGCTCGCGATCGCGCTCGCCCGAAACTGGCACGCCACGTGGTGGGAGTGGCACGTCCTCATGCTTGCTGCGTTCGCGCTCGTCGCGTGGAGCGCCCGGCGCGAGTGGCACGAGGAGCGCTTCCGCGGCCTCTACCTGCCGGAGATCGCGGACGCCGTACGGGACGTGAGCGTCCTCTTCGCCGACCTCCAAGGGTTCACCGCCTTCTCGGAACGGGCGCGACCCCAGGAGGCGGCGGCAGTCGTGAACGCGTACTTCGAGCGCCTCGTCCCGCTCGTCGCCAAGCGATTCGAGGGCGAGGTCGGAAAGCTGATCGGAGACGCCGTGATGGTCACCTTCAACTCGCGCGGCGACCAGCCCGACCACGCTCTCCGCGCCGTTCGCGCCGGCGTCGCGCTCCAGCGCGAGGCAGGCGACGTCGCCCGCGATCATCCCGACTGGCCGCGCTTCCGAGTCGGCGTGAACTCGGGCGAGGCGCGCCTCGGCGTCCTCGGCGCCGCCGGGAAGCGCGAGTACGGCGTCGTCGGCGATACCGTCAACCTCGCCTCGCGCCTCGAGGGCGAGGCCCGGCCGGGGGAGGTGGTCGTCGGCGCCGAGACGTACCGCCGCCTCCCCGACGGCACCCGCGTCCACCCGCTCGGCGGCGTGCGGGTCAAGGGGCGGGAGGCGCCGGTCGAGGCCTACGTCGTCGTCGACCTGCCCGCTGACGGCGACGAGCGCAGCGAGCGTCTGTAGGGCGAGGAGGCAGAACCCGAGGACGAGCGCTCCGGACGCGAGGCCGGGAGCTTCGAGCTGGAGCGCGAGCGGTGAGCGGGCGGCCGCGCCGACG
>JALZFU010000094.1 GCA_030861385.1 Actinomycetota bacterium | reverse complement strand
CCGCGAGGAGGGGTTGGACGTGCGCCGGGAGCAGGCGCTGAACGTGCGGGCGGAAAGCGCCCCCGGCGAGGAACGGGAAGCGACCGAGGTCCGCGGGCCGCAGGAGGAGCGGCTTTTGGCCGCGCTGGACGCTCCGGTCGCGCCCCCTGCCCCGGGCGCGAAAGCGGCGGGACCGGGCCCGACTCGGCCGCCCGAGGCGCCGCGCTACAGCCTTCTCGAACTCGCCTCGCTCGTCGAGGAGCGTGCGCCCGAGTTCCGCGAGCGGCTCGACGAGTGGCAGGCGTACCTCTTCCACCTGCGCGAGTTCACCGATAGCACCGGTGCGCTTCCCAGCTCGTTCAACGGGCTCGTCGCCGATGTCTTCGCCGATCTTTTCGAGAGCAGCACGGAAGCGGCCGAAGCCCGGTAGACGGTTTCGCACGCGCGCTCGTGAAGCGGTGGCGGCGCGCGAACCGTCGACGGGAGCGCGGTCGCTCGCCTCCTCGCCAGACGCAAGCCTAGGATGGGGCTGTGCCTACAACCCACGACTGTGCGCATCGCCGACGCGCGACGAGTGTCGAAGTTGACTGAGCCCCGACGCGTCCCGGCGGAGATCCGCGATGTCGCCTTTCCTGTCTCGACTCGCGGCTACGACCGCCGGGCCGTTGATGCGTACGTCATCCGGCTCAATCGCGTGATCGCCGAGCTCGAGGCAACACGCTCACCGCAGAGCGCGATCGACCGCGCTCTCGAGCGCGCCGAGGCGGAGCGGAGCGACATCCTCGAGCGCGCTCGCAAAACGGCGGAGGAGATCACCGCCGCAGCGCAGCGCGAAGCCGACGAGACGCTCGGCAAGGCGAGGACGGAAGCGGTCGACATCGTCGTCAACGCCAGCGACCGAGCCGACCGGACGAAAGCGGAGGCCGAGGAGTACGCCGCGAACGCGAGATCCGAGGCGGAGACGATCCTCGCCGACTCCCGCCGGGAGGCGGCGGACCGGATCCGCCGCGCCGAGAAGGAGATCGAAGCGATGCGCGAAGCGGCAGAGACAGCGATGCGTGCGCTCCGCGACGACACAGACGCGATCTGGGACGAGCGCCGTGACCTGCTCGACGATCTCCGTTCCATCGCAGCGCGACTTCAGACGGCCACCTCCGGGGACACCCGCGACGGATCGCCCCTCGTCGGTTAGCCGTCGCTCGCACGCGCCCGGACAAGTTCGCTCGTCTCCGTCATACTCGCGGCCGTGGCAAACGGCGAAGCCCAGGATCCAACCCGGCCGGAGACCGACCCGTCGCCCGCCTCCCACGAGGACGGCCGAGCCTCGACCGAGCGCCGAGGCGTACCGACTGAGATCGCCGACGTCTCCTTCCCCGTTTCGGTCCGCGGGTACGACCGCGGCGCGGTGGATGCCTACCTGAACCGCGTCCGCGAGTTGTTTCAGGAGCTCGAGGCGACCCGCTCGCCCGAGGCCGCCGTCAAGCACGCGCTCGACCAGGTAGGCGAACAGACGAAGGGGATGCTCGTCCGGGCTGGGGAGACGGCTGAAGAGATCACGCTCGCCGCGCGCCGGGACGCGGAGGAGACGAGCGCCCGCGCAAAGCGCGATGCAGAGAACCTGGTTGCGAACGCGAACGCCGAGGCGGCCGAGATCCTCGACCGCTCGCAGGCGGAAGCGGAGGCAACCGTTGCGCAAGCGCGAAACGAAGCTGCCGAGCACCTTCGGCGCTCCCAGGACGAGGCTGCTGCCTTGCGGGAAGCGGCGGAGGCACGGGTGCGCGAACTCGACGCGGACACCGAGACGATCCGGCAGGAGCGCGGTCAGCTATTGGACGACCTCCGACAGATCGCGACCCGGGTGGAAGAGGTAGCGGGCGCGGCGGACGCACGCTTCCCGCCGCCTGAGGCGGCCGAGCAGACGGAGGAAGGGAACCGGCAAGCGGCGACGGCAGGCGAAGCTGAGGCGTCCGCGATCCTAGAAGCGGAGGCGCCGACCGCTAACGCCGGGAAACGTCCCCCTTCGCCGGGCTGACGGATCGCCCGTCGACGATGAAGGACGAGAGAGCGTCCGTCGGCGACGTGCTGCCGGAGAGCTACCACCAGATCCTCTTCCCGCCTCTTCCCGAGCCGCCGTTCGAGGCTCGAGACGAGCGTGAGCGCGTGTGGGGTGCGCTCTGGGGCGCGAACAGCGAAGTCGGCCGTCTCCGCGCCGTCTTGATGCGCCGGCCGGGGCCCGAACTCGAGCGGATCACCGCCGACGGCTGGGACGAAGCGCTCGGGGCCCTCGTCGACGCCGAAGAGGGCTGGTACTGGGAGAGCGACCAGCCACCCGATATCCAGCTCGTCGGCGAGCAGTACGCCGGGCTGGTGGAGATGCTCGCGGCGGAGGGGGTCGACGTCCATTTCGCCGAGCCCGTCGCTACGACCTACTCGAAGGCGATGTACACCCGGGATCCGCTCGTCATCCTGCCCGGTGGGGCCGTCGTCGGCCGACTCGCTCCGCGCATGCGGCGCGGCGAGGAGCAAAGCGTCACGCGGGCCGTGGCGTCGCTCGGGATGCCGATCCTCCGGACGATCGTCGGAACCGGGCTCGTCGAGGGCGGGTCCTTCGCCAAGCTGACGCCAGAGGTGGCCGCGTTCGGAACGTCGATCCGCTGCAACGATGAAGGAGCGCGCCAGCTCGAAGAGATCGTCCGTTACTTCGGAATCGAGCTCGTCGTCGTTCCGATGGCGGGATTCTCCCTCCACCTCGACGGCGCCCTTGCGATGGTGGACGTCGACAAGGCGCTCGTGCACGCCGGCGACCTGCCGTACTGGTTCCTTGCTCGCCTGCCCGAGCTGGGGATCGAGCCGATCTGGTGTCACCCCGACGAGCTGTGGGCCGTGAACTCGCTCACGATCAGTCCCGGCCGGGTGATCATGTCCGACGGCTATCCCTACACGGCTGAACTCCTCGAACGACGCGGAGTCGACGTCCTCCGGATTCCGTACGGCGAGATCCAGAAGAACGGCGGGGGCATCCACTGTTCGACGATCGAGCTGATCAGGGAGGACGTCTAGCGAGCAGAACGCAATCCCGTTCACGCTCTCGTTCTCATCCGACACGATCCTCTGGCGCAAGGCAGCACTCGTCGAAACTGCATAGGCTCGCGGTCGATCTCTAGGGAAGCACCGGCGATCGCGGGGCTGGCTGGGCCACGCTCCGCCGAACGTCGTCACTTCGCGCAACCCAGCGCGGACACAAGACGAGCACATGAGACGCAAGACGCGCGACGCCGACGCGCCTTCGACGGCCGGGACTGATTTTCTTCCCGGTGCCTTGCTCGTCGGAGGCGCACGCGCAACCGCGCTTCTTCCCCGCATCGGGCGGCGTCTTCGAGGTGCCCTGCCCGCTAGGACGGGGATCGCGCGGGCGCGGACGGCCGAGCGGCCGCCACTAGCCCAGGGACCGGACGCTTCCGTACCCTCGCGCGTAACTCGGAGCTGGCGCCTGCACCGGTCGATCCTCGGTCTGAGCGCGCTCGTCGTCATCGCGGCGCTCTCGCTCCTCTACCCCTCCTCGCCGGGCTACGACCCGTGGGCGTGGATCATCTGGGGGCGCGAGGTCGCGGAGCTCGATCTCAGCACCGACAACGGCCCGTCGTGGAAGCCGCTGCCCGTCCTCTTCACGACCGTCTTTTCGTTCGCCGGCGACGATGCGCCCGACCTCTGGCTCCTCGTCGCTCGCGTCGGCGGGCTCGTTGCCGTCGTGATGGCCTACCGAGTCGCGGCACGCCTCGCCGGGAGCATGAGAATCCTCGCGGGTCTCGTAGCCGCTCTCGGCGTCCTCCTCGTCGCCGATTTCTTCGCGCTCGTCGCGGCAGGGTGGTCGGAACTCCTGCTGGCCGGCTTCGTGCTCCTCGCCCTCGAACGCCACCTCGACGGTCGTCGCGGCGCCGCCTTCGGACTCATGTTCGCGGCCGCGCTCATCCGCGCGGAGATGTGGCCCTTCCTCGCCCTCTACGGCGCCTACGTCTGGCGCCGCGACCCGTCGACACGGTATCTCGTCGCCGCGCTTCTCCTCCTCGTCCCCGTGCTGTGGTTTGGCCCCGACCTCGTTGCGGCTCGTGACCCGCTCCGCTCGCAGGTGCGCGCGCAGCAGCCGCTGCCCGGGCGACCGGCGCTCGCCGAGCGTCCTGCTCTCGAGGTGCTCCGCCAAGGCGAGGAGCTCGTGCTTCGCCCCATCCAGGTCTTGGCCACCCTCGGGTTCGCCGTCGCGACCGTCGCCTTCGCTCGTAGGCGCAGCGAGGCCGCGACGCTCGTCCTCGCTCTCGGCTGCGTTGCCTGGGTCGCGATCGTCGCCGTCATGGCCGAGGTCGGCTACACGGGAAACCCGCGCTATCTCGTGCCCGCCGCCGCTTTCGTCTGCGTGCTAGCGGGTGTCGGAGCGGCTCGCGCGGCCGAGGGCGCCCGAATCGCTCTCGCACGACTCTGGAAGCGGCCGGTCCCGATGCGCCCCACCGGCCTTGCGGCTTCGCTCGCGCTCTTCGCGACCCTCGTCCCCGCCGCCCTACCCGCGCTCGAGCGGCTCGACGCCGGCGCAAAGCGCGTCCGTTCGCAGGCCGAGCTGCCCGTCGATCTCGACCATGCGGTACGGCTGGCGGGCGGCCGCGAGCGCGTTCTCGCGTGTGGGGACGTCTTCACGGGCGCGTTCGAAGTCCCCGTCGTCGCCTGGACGCTTCACCTCCACATGCGCGACGTCTCGAATGTCGCGAGACCGCCCGGCGTCATCTTTCGCGTCGATCCGAAGGCGGCCGGATCAGCGAGCGGGAGCGTGCTCAAGCTCGACCGACGGTTCCAGCTCGTCGCCCGAACACCGCACTGGGACGTACTCACGTCGTGCAGGCGCTAAGGGTGTCGGGCAACGCGGACGGAGGCGGCGCGCGAGCTCACAGGGCAACCACAACGGGCTCGCGTGGGACGTGCGTCAGTGGGCGGCGCCGAACCCAGAGCGAACTGCACGGAATCTTGTCGGGGTCGCACCGGTGTGCGTACTTCTCGGCGATCTCCGTCACCTCGCGAAGAAGGCCTTCCTCGAGCGTGATCGGCTGGAGCCCGAGCTCGAGGAGATGCCGGTTCTCGACGTAGAGCTCGTTGTCGCTCGCCTCCTTGCGTGGATTCTCGAGCAAATCGACCTCGGCGCCCGTCAGCCGCGCGACGACGTTCGCGAGATCGATGAGGCGGTGCGCCTCGGTCATCTGGTTGAAGATCCGCACGCGCTCTCCGCGGTCGGGCGGATTCTCGACCGCAAGCTGAATGCAGCGAACGGTGTCCTGGATGTGGATGAAGGCGCGAGTCTGCCCGCCGGTGCCGTGCACCGTGAGCGGGTAGCCGATCGCCGCCTGCATCAGGAAGCGGTTGAGCACGGTTCCGTAGTCGCCGTCGTAGTCGAACCGGTTGATCAGTCGCTCGTCTCGGCTCGTCTCCGCCGTCTGCGTGCCCCACACGACCCCCTGGTGCAGGTCTGTGATCCGGACTTCGTCGTTCTTCGCGTAGTACGCGAACAGGAGCTGATCGAGCGTCTTCGTCATGTGGTACACGCTCCCGGCGTTCGCCGGGAAAAGGATCTCCTGGTCGACCTCCCCGCCGTCCTCGGTTTCGATCTTGACGCGCAGGTAGCCCTCGGGGATCTTCACCCCCGGGGCCGCGCCGTAGCCGTAGACGCCCATCGTTCCGAGGTGGACGATGTGCGCATCGACGTCCGCCTCGACGATCGCAGCGAGGAGGTTGTGCGTCGCATTGACGTTGTTGTCGACCGTGTACCGCTTGTGCCACGAGCTCTTCATCGAGTACGGGGCGGCGCGCTGCTCGGCGAAATGGACGACGGCGTCGGGACGGAGGTCGGCGACCACGTCGAGGAGCTGGGCGTAGTCCTCGGCGACGTTCAGCCGATGGAATCCGATCTCCTGCCCGGTGAGCTCCTTCCAAGCTGCGAGCCTCGTTCCGAGCGGGGAGATCGGCGTCAGGGACGCCGCCTCGAGCTCGATGTCGGCGTTTCGGCGGGCGAAGTTGTCGACGATGACCACGTCGTGCCCACGCTGTGAGAGGTGGAGTGATGTAGGCCATCCGCAGAAGCCGTCTCCGCCCAAGATCAGTATTCGCACACGAACCCCCTGGTAGCTGATGCCAACCGCGACACTAACCGGCGCGGGGCTGGAGCGTCGGACGTCCGGCGACGAGGAGGACCGCAAGCTCGGCGAGGACCGTCACGACTCGCAACATGACCGCGGCCGCCACCAACTCGGAGTTCGGGAACATGGCTGAGAGGATCGCGACGTAGACGAACTCACGGACGACGAGGCCGCTTGGCGCGATCACGACCACGAGGCCGGCACTCCACGCAAGAGCGGCGGAGCCGGCGACGGCGAGTGGTTCATCGAGCCCGGAAACGGCCGTCTGGACGAGCACCGCCGCGAGCCCGTAGCCGATGAATCCCGCGACGTAGCTAGCGGTCGCGGCGAGCGTCCGCTGACGCGTGATGCGGCTCCGTGCCGCTACGACGCCCGAGGCGAGCCATGGTGCGGCAATCACGAGCGCCAACGGGAGCCAGCGGAGATCACCAGCTGCGGCCAGCGCTACACCGCCGATCGCAAGCGCGGCGCAAAGGGCGGTCACGTTCTCGGCGGCGACGGTCGACACCTTGTCCAGGACGCTCCCGCGGACGATCACCGCTCGCGACGCCGGCGCCCAGATTCCGCCCGGCAGATAGCGGAGGGCCTGCGTCCGGCACCACGTGCTGATGTCACGGCGTCGGGAGCGACCGGACAGGAGGAGCGCCCAGCCCCGGGCGAGGAGGAGCCACCACGCAACGGCCGCGGCGAAGGCGGGCAGGAGCGGCCACCAGGCAAAATCGCGCGCGTCGACGTCTCGCGCGGCGCGGACCGCCATCGCGACGACGATCGCCACGGCGGCGGCGAACGCGAGCCCGCGAAGCGCGGGCAGCACTCGGGCGAGGGGCGCCGGCGACGGTTGGCGGCGCCAACCGCGTCGGCCGATCGGCGGCGACGTCGGATCCTTGGTCTCCATGGCCGCGAGCGCCGCCTTCGAATAACCGATCGGCGTCACGGCAGACCAAGCTCCGTCCTGCGCGGCATCCCCTTCCGCGCACGACGCTCCCGCCTCCAGGTGGCGAGGATGACTCGCGCATACCGGAAGCCGTACAGGAGATTCGCGCCCTTCTTGCTCTCCCCGGCGATCCGCTTGTGCATCACGACGGGGCGCTCAGCGATGCGGTAACCCTGATAGATGGCGCCGATGAGAAGCTCTGCAGTCTGGTACTGGACCTGGTCCTGACGAACCGAGGCGGTTACCTCAGCGCGCATCGCGCGTAACCCACTCGAGGTGTCGGTCACGACGACGCCCGTCAGGAGGCGCACCAGCGCGGCGAAAACGTGCACACCCGCTTGCCGGAGACGGTCGTCCGTCTCCGCGCCGCCAAGCACCCGCGAGCCGATCACGAAGTCGGCCTCGTCGACAACCAACGGCTCGAGCACGCTCGGGATGTCGGCGGGATCCCACTGACCGTCGGCATCGAGCGTCACGATGTAGCGCGCGCCGTGATCGCGAGCGAGCTCGTAGCCGACGCGGAGCGCAATTCCGTGCCCGCAGTTTCGCGCGAGCCTGGCCAGGAGGACCCCGTGGGCAAGCGATACCTCGCTGGTTGCGTCCACGCTTCCGTCGTCGACGACGAGCGTGTCGACATCGAGTCCGAGGACGCTCGCCGGTATCCGTTCGAGGACGCTCCCGACAGACCCCTCCTCGTTGTAGGCGGCGATGACGACAGCGACCGGAGAGACGCGGAGGCCGCGGTAGCGGTCGCGGAAAGCGCGAATCGCCTCGGTTCGAACCTCGGGGACGTGCAACTTCAGGGCCTTGGCACTGCCGCTTCGTGACCGGCGTCCATTCGTCCTCGACCCCCCCGAGGCGGAGGTCGCGCGAGCGCTCAGCATGATGTCCATGGCCGGCTACCTTAACGGGAGAGTCGCCTGCGGCTTGCGATGCGCGTCGACTCCGCGACGACCCACCGCGTCAGGTCGGCGAGCTCCTCAAGCTGGCGAGTGGTGCCGGGACCAAGCGAGACGACAACTCTTTTGGCGGTCTCGGGCGCACTCGTCGCGGCGCGGACCCCCTCACTCCTCCAGTCGGACGCGAAACACCGGCAGCGCCGCACCGTCGACCGGGGAGGGCCACTCGCCGACCTTCGTCGCACCCATGTGCGCGTAGAAGCCCTCGGCGTAGCGGTCGCTTTCGATGAAGAGCTCGCGGAAGCCCGCTGCCCGTGCGCGTTCGAGCGCCTCCGTCCACACGAGTCGACCGGCGCCGTGACCGATATGGGCCGGCAACAGAAACATCCATTCGAGAACGCCCGTGGGCGGCTCGCCCTCGAACCCGAAGAACCCGACGACCTCCCGGTCGTCCTCGACGACGAACACGCGGCCGGCCGCGATCGCGGCGTCGGGAACGCCCAACGAAGCGCGTGCCGCTTCCAGGAAGCCCTCGCTGTATCCCCAGTGCGACTTCGCGGCGAGCGCGACCTCGCGCAAGAGCTCGCCTTCCCCCTTGCGAGCTTCCCGGATCGTCACGACCGGTGGACCGGTACGCGTGTGCCGATCGGCGGTAGTCGCTTGGAGGGCCGTCGCGGGAGCGATGCGAAACCCACCGAACGCTAGAGGTCCCGCTCGTAGTAGAGCATCCTCGGCCCCTCGGGTCCTCCCTCCCGATTGGTGAAGCCGGCGCTTTCGTAGAGGGCACGGGCGGCGACGTCCTCCTCGCTCGTCCCGAGGTCGATGTGAGCGGCGCCACGCTCTCGTGCATGATTCATCGCGGCCTCGAGAAGCGCTCGGCCCAGCCCGTGCCCGCGGCGCTCGGGGACGACGTAGAGCTCCTCGAGGTAGGCATCGAGCGCTCCCGTATAGAGAGAGGGACGGAAGCGAAGCTCGGCGAACCCGTCGGGACCGTCCCCCGCGAGGAGCACGGTCACCTCGCCGCTCTCGATCAGGGGCGCAGCCCGCTTTGCGATCACCGCCGCCTCCGGTGTCGCTTCGCCGAACTCGGCGTTGAACGCGTGGAGGAGGGCTCCGAAGGAGAGCGCATCCGTGGCGCTCGCCACGCGGATCGAAGTCTCCCCTTCGGTCCCAATCGGGCTCTTTCGACCTCGTGGAAGTGCTCCCGCAGACGATCGAGGCTCAGCGGCCGCCTCGCGCGGGCACAGCAATGTGACGCCGGTCGGCGAGCTCGCGCTGAGCGCGGTCAGCGCGGCGGGGACGTCCTCGAGGCCGATCTTCCTCGTGACGAGCCGGCGAGGCTCCAGCTTCCCGCGAGCGACCAGATCGAGCATCACCGGGTAGGAGTGTGCAGCCAACCCGTGCGAGCCGAGCAGCTCGAGCTCCCAGCCCATCACGCGGTGCAACGGCAGTCTCGCCGGGTGGGGGACGACGCCGACCTGCAGGTGACGGCCGCGCTTGCGCAGGCTGAGAATCGAGGCCACGGCGGTCGCCTCGGCGCCGAGCGCGTCGAGGCTGAGATGGGCGCCGCCGTCCGTCGCTTCCCGGACGGCATCGGGATCTCCGGCCGGCAGAACCTTCTCCGCACCGACGTCCTTCGCCAACGCGAGCGCCGAAGGCGACACGTCGACGCCGACGACACGGGCGCCGGCCGCCGCGGCGATCATCACCGCGCTAAGCCCGACTCCGCCGCAGCCGTGCACGACTACCCACTCTCCCGGGCGCACCCGGCCGACCTGCAGCACGGCGCGATAGGCAGTGGCGAACCGGCACCCGAGGCTGGCTGCCGCCGCGGCGTCGACGTCGTCGGGCAGCCTGACCAGGTTGACGTCGGCCCAGTCGACGGCGACCCGCTCGGCGAACGAGCCCCAGTGCGTGAAGCCGGGCTGGCGCTGGCGGTCGCAGATCTGGTGGTCGCCGCGCGCGCACTGCTTGCAGGCGCCGCACGCGCACACGAAGGGAACGGTCACGCGCTCGCCCGGCTTGTGCCCGCCGACTTCCGGACCGACGGACTCGACCGTCCCGGCGAGCTCGTGGCCGGGCACGTGCGGGAACGAGGTGATGTCCGGATCGTGGCCCATCCAGCCGTGCCAGTCGCTTCGGCAAAGCCCCGTCGCGTCGACCCGGATTACGGCTCCGTGCGGCGGCGGCTCCGGGTCGGGAACGGACTCGACTCGCAGCGGCTGCTGGAAGCCGTCGTAGAGCACCGCGCGCACGGGCGCTATCAGATCACCAGACACCACGAGCGTGCGTTCCGGCGGCGTCGACCGGTGCTGACGGCGGCGTCGCGCCGTTGCGAGCGGGTGGCCGCCGGAGACGCTTGGCGATACGGTTGCCGGAGACGGCTCAGCCGATAAACCCCCGGCGCGCCGCGACGCGACGTCATGGACTTCTCACAGCCGGAGGAGTACAGGGAGATTCGGGCTGCGGTGAGCGCGCTTTGTTCGCGCTTTCCGGGCGAGTACTGGCGCCGGCTCGAGCCCGACACGTATCCGGAGGAGTTCGTGCGGGCGCTGACCGAGCACGGCTGGCTCGCCGCGCTCATCCCCGATGAGTACGGGGGCGCCGGGCTCGGCCTTACCGCCGCGAGCGTGATCCTGGAGGAGATCAATGCGTCGGGAGGAAACGCCGCCGCCTGCCACGCGCAGATGTACACGATGGCGACGCTCCTGCGACACGGAAGCGAGGAGCAGAAGCGGCGCTACCTTCCTCGCATAGCGTCCGGAGAGCTTCGGCTCCAGGCCTTCGGCGTGACCGAGCCTACCGTCGGCTCGGACACGACGCGGATCAAGACGATCGCGACGAGAACCGACGGGGCCTACGTCGTCCGCGGACAGAAGATCTGGACGTCACGGGCGCTCAACTCGGACCTGATGCTCCTGCTCGCTCGAACGACCCCGCTCGAGAAGGTGACGAACCGAACGGAGGGACTCTCCGTCTTCCTCGTCGACATGCGTCGCGCCGGGGCCAGGCTCACCATCCGGCCGGTCAAGACGATGATGAACCACGCAACCGCCGAGGTCTTCTTCGACGACGTCGAGCTGCCCGAGGACGCCCGCGTCGGCGAGGAGGGCAAGGGCTTCCGGTACATCCTCGACGGGATGAACGCCGAGCGCGTGCTCATTGCGGCCGAGTGCATCGGGGACGGTCGCTGGTTCGTCTCGAAGGCGGCTCGCTACGCGTCCGAGCGCGTCGTCTTCGGGCGCCCGATTGGCGCAAACCAGGGCGTCCAGTTTCCGATCGCCCGCGCCTACGCTGCCGTCGAGGCCGCAGACCTCATGCGCTACAAGGCTGCGTGGCTCTTCGAGCAGGGAGAGCCCTGCGGGCCCGAGGCGAACCTGGCGAAGCTCCTCGCGGCGGACGCCTCGTGGCAGGCTGCGAACGCGTGTCTCGACGCCCACGGCGGCTTCGGCTTCGCCGCCGAGTACGACGTCGAGCGGAAGTTCAGGGAGACGCGCCTCTACCAAATGGCGCCGATCTCGAACAACCTCGTGCTGGCGTACGTCGGGCAGCATGTGCTCGACATGCCGCGCTCGTACTGACGCGCCGGGGGACGCCGGACGTTCACGCCCTCTCCTGGCGTCCCGTCTTCGAGCCGATGCGTGGACGAAACGGCGTCGGCGAGCGCCTGCGAACTGTACGGGAGGAGGGGCGGGACCACTCCTTGGACGAGGTTGTGTCCCGCACGCACCGAGAAGATGCGTATGCGGGGTCCGTCGGGGATGCGGCGCCCGGCGGGCTCCGCCACTCGTCGCCGTCGATTGCCGGTCGTCGCGCTGTTGCGCCGCGTGCCGTCGACCCGGACAATCGATGGAATCGTGCGGCAGATCGCGACGGAGGCGCTGCGGTGGATCGGGGATCATGTTCGCAGGTCTCCGGGCGTCGCCGCGATCGCGATCGCCCTCTCGGCGCTCGTCGTGCTCGTGATCGTCGTCCTCCCGCCACTCTTTGTGGACGAGACCGGGCTGACGCCCGCGCAGCGTCTCGAGGCGGAAAACGATGTCCGCTCGACGTTGCTACAGGCGCTGGGCGGGGCGGCCCTGCTCGGGGCCCTCTACTTCACCGCGCGCATCTACCAGCTCGACCGAGAATCGTCAGCGCTGACAGTCAGGCGCGAGCGCGAGGGACAGGTAACGGAGCGCTTTACGAGGGCGATCGAGCAGCTCGGCTCGGAGGAAAAACCGGATGTCCGCCTGGGGGCGATCTACGCCCTCGAACGAATAGCACGGGAGTCGGAGAACGACCACGGCCCGATCATGGGAATCCTGGCAGCGCACGTGCGCCGGCGCGCTCCCCTGCACACGAAGAAAGCCCGCCACCAGGAGCCGCCGACCGACATCCAAGCGGTCCTCGAAGTCCTTGGCCGACTCGACGTAAAAGGTGGCGACGGAAAGAGGCTCGATCTCTCGTTCGTCGACCTGCAGGGGGCGAAGTTCGGTGAAGGGAACTTCGAGGACGCGATCCTGACCGGGGCGCACTTGGAGGCTGCGGACCTGGACGCAGCGCACCTGGAGGGTGCCGAGCTGAGCGGGGCACACCTCGAGTCCGCGCACCTTTCGCGGGCGCACCTCGAGGGCGCGAATCTGAAAGAGGCGCACCTCGAGCACGCCGACCTGACGGGCGCGCACCTCGAGGGCGCAGATCTTTTCGGAGCGCACCTGGAGCACGCGGTCCTGGTGAAGGCGCACCTCGAGAGCGCGGTCCTGACCGCGGCGCACCTGGAGGGCGCGAGCCTGAGCGCGGCGCACCTCGAGGGCGCGGATCTGGAGGGGGCGAATCTCGAGGGCGCGGATCTGGAGGGAGTGACCCTAGACCGGGCGCAGCTCGAAGGCGCGCTCGGCGTGACCGCCCCGGATCGACCCGCGTAACGCCCGGTCGCTCGGTCCCGGCGCAACCCCGCCATCGGCCGTGTCCGGCGGGAAGACCAGGCCGATGGCGGACGCTCGTGGCCGGGGCTATCGTCAGGTCGTGGACGACGTTCGGGCGTTCATCGACGCGTTCGAGGCGTTTGGACGACACCTGGCGGCCGTCAGCTGGGTGGCGCTCGCGCTCGCCGTCGTCTGCCACCTGCTCCGACTCGTCGCGCGGGTCCGCGGCTGGCAGAACATCCTACGGGCGGCCTATCCCGCCTCGCGCGTACCGTTTCGAAGCGTCTTCGGCGCCTACTTCGCCGGCGTGGGCGTGAACGCGATCACGCCGGCCCGTGGGGGCGACCTCGTGAAGCTCTACCTGGCGAAGCACCGCGTCGAGGGCTCCTCCTATCCGACGCTCACCTCGACGCTCGTCGTCGAGACGCTCTTCGACTTCGTGCTCGGAACGCTCCTCTTCCTCGTCGCCCTCCAGCAGGGACTCCTTCCGGGCCTCCCGGACCTCCCCGCGTTGCCCGCGTTCGATTGGTCCTTCGCGGTCGAGCACCCCCGCCTCGCCGCCGTGCTCTTCTCGCTCCTCCTCGCGGGCGCGATCCTCTTCGTCACGTGGGCGTCGCGGCACGTCGTCGCCTTCAAGGAGAAGGTGATGCGCGGGTTCGTGATCCTCGGCGACGGGAGCGCGTTCGTAACGAGGGTGGTCTCTTGGCAGGCCCTCTCCTGGGCCTTCCGCGTCGCGTCCGTCTTCTTCTTCCTCGAGGCGTTCCACATTCCGGCGACGGCGCGCAGCGTCCTCGCGGTCCTCGTCGTCGGCGGTCTCGCGACCACGCTCCCCTTCACCCCGGGCGGCGCCGGGACGCAGCAGGCGGTCCTCGTCTTCGCGCTCGCCGGCTACGCGTCGTCGAGCGCAGTGCTCTCCTTCAGCGTCGGAATGCAGCTCGCGACGGCGCTCGTGAACGTCGGTGTCGGCTTCGCGGCGATCGCGCTCATGCTCGGGACGGTGCGCTGGCGCGAGCATGTCCGCCACGAGCGCGGCCTCGCGAGCGGGGAGCCGGCGCCCGCCCGCTCGCCCTCCGCTCCCCCGCCGGCCTAACGCCGCTCCACGAGCCGGCGAACCGTTTCGCGGAGCTCCTCGAGCGTAAACGGCTTCGCGAGGTAGTCGTCCGCGAACTCGGCGGCCTCCTCGGGCCGCTGGATGCTGCCGGTGAAGATCCCGACGCCCACTTCGGGGTGGCTCGCGTGCAGGCCGCGGGCGAGCGCGAGACCGTCGTCGAACCCGAGGTGGAGGTCGAGGAGGACGGCGTCGACGTGCTCGGCAGCGAGCACGCGGCGGAGCTCCTCCGCGCTCGTCGCCTCGAGCACCCGGTAGCCCTCCAGCTCGAGGTTCACACGGCAGACGAGCCGGATTCCGGCATCGTCGTCGGCGACGACCACCGCCGACTGGGCCTCGCCGTGCATCGCGGGCGAGTGTACCGGGCTATGATCCGAGGCTCATGGAGCGAGCCGTCCGGAGCGGCGAGGGACGGGCCTACGCGACGGCCGTCGCCGACCTCTGGGAGCGCCTCGGCACCGCCCTCGCACGGCTCGAGCGGGTAGCCGAGCTTCCGGTCGAGCGGATCGCCTTCGAAGCTCGCGACGAGCTTCCCTCGCTCCAGTACAGCCTGCACGCGGGCGGGGAGCTCGCGATCGGCATCCGCCCGCCGGCCGGCGACGAGAGCGTCCATGCGGAGCTCGTCGCTTCTCTCAACCAGGCGAGGGACGCGACGGCGGAGGTCGGAGCCGCGCTCGACGAAGGGGACGACGAGCTCGTCGAGCGCCTCGTTCCGGAGTGGCGCGGTGCCCTCTTTCGCGTTCGTCTCGCCCGCCTCCGCGCCCTCGAGCGCTATCCGCTCCAGTTCGCCGAGAACCTCCATCAGCCGCAGGACGGCCGCGCGGCCGGCACGCCCCGTGTGTCGCCCACCGCGCTTGCGGGAACCGTCCTCGTCGTCTTCGGCGCGCTTCTCTTCACGGCCGGCGCCGTGCTCGCGGCGTGGCCGCTC
The DNA here is from genome assembly GCA_030861385.1 of Actinomycetota bacterium. Taxonomy (GTDB): domain Bacteria; phylum Actinomycetota; class Thermoleophilia; order Gaiellales; family Gaiellaceae; genus JALZFU01. The sequence continues at coordinate 977 of JALZFU010000094.1, read as the reverse complement.
TGGGCGGCCGGGCTCGCCCTCTTCGCGGGCGGCTTCGTCCTCTTCCGGCCGTAACCGCCGGACGGATCGGCGCGTTTACCCCGCGGAAACGACGCCGTCGCTACGACACACTGGCGGAGATGGCGAGCGAGAATGCCGACGAGATGAACGCTTTCCTTCGGACCGCGTTGGTCGCGCTCTTGGCCCCGCCGACCAGCGAGTTCCGCCGGCGAGCCTGGCGGACGTTCGAGCAGGCGCTCGACCGCGACTTCGTCCGGAAGCGTCGGCTCAGGCCGGTCGAGACGCAGCGCTGAGCCGCGCGAGCGTCTCGTCGCGGCCGAGAAGCTCGATGCTCTCGAAGAGCCCTGGCGAGACGGTCGACCCGGTGAGCGCGACCCGGATCGGCTGGAACGCCTGGCGCGGCTTCAGCCCGAGCCGGTCGGCGAGGTCGCGCAAGGCGGCCTCGATCCGTGCGGCGGTGAAGGGCTCCACGGCGGCGAGGGCGTCGCGCGCGTCGGCGAGGAGCGGCGCCGAGCCGTCGACGAGCGCGCGGTCCGGCTCGACCGGCGCGAAGAGGAAGCCCGCAAACGCGGGAAATTCACCGAACGTCGCGATCTTCTCCTGGACGAGCGGAACGGCGGCGCGGACCGTCTCCTCGTCGCCGCCGAACCCGGTCTCCCCGAGGTAGGCGACCAGCCGCTCGGCGTACTCGCCCGGCGCGAGCCGGCGGAGGTAGACGCCGTTCAACCAGCGGAGCTTGTCGTAGTCGAAGATCGCAGGGCTCGCGCCGACACGCTCGAGCGCGAAGTGGCGGACGAGGTCCTCTCGCGGGATCACCGTCGTCGTCTCGTCGAGGCTCCAGCCGAGGAGCGCGAGGTAGTTGACGAGAGCCTCCGGCACGTAGCCCTGGGCACGAAACTCCTCGACGGAGACGGCGCCGTGGCGCTTCGAGAGCTTCCGGCCGTCGGGCCCGAGGACGTTCGGGAGGTGCGCGTAGG